>DYLI01000010.1 GCA_020722165.1 Halothiobacillus neapolitanus
GCGGACGAGCTGACCTTTCTCGATATTTCCGCCAGTCATGAAGGGCGCGCAACCATGCTGCATGTGGTCGAGCGCGTGGCGGATGAAGTCTTTATCCCGCTTACCGTAGGCGGTGGTATTCGCACGCTGGAGGATGTGCGCCGCTTGCTCAATGCCGGTGCTGACAAGGTTTCGATTAATACCGCCGCCGTCACTAACCCGGATTTTGTGCGCCAAGCCAGCAACAAAGTAGGTAGCCAGTGCATTGTGGTGGCGATTGATGCCAAGCGGGTATCCCTGCCCGGCGAGCCGCTGCGTTGGGAAATTTTCACCCACGGCGGGCGCAAGCCGACCGGGCTGGACGCGATTGCTTGGGCAGAAAAAATGGTGGCCTATGGCGCAGGTGAATTACTGGTCACCAGCATGGATCGTGACGGCACGCGCATTGGTTTTGATCTGGAATTGATGCGCAGCATTAGCGAGGCGGTCGAAGTACCGGTGATTGCTTCCGGCGGCGTGGGCAATCTGGATCACTTGAATGACGGCGTGCTTAAGGGCAAGGCCGATGCGGTGTTGGCGGCGAGTATTTTCCACTTCGGTGAATTTACAGTGCAACAAGCCAAAGAGCATATGGCTTTGGCAGGTATTGAGGTGCGCTTGTGAGCTTTCTGGATGCGGTGCGCTGGGATGAAAAAGGACTTGTTCCGGTCATTGCGCAAGATGTCATTTCAGGGCGCATTCTGATGTTCGCTTGGATGAACCGGGAGGCATTGGCTAAAACCGCCGAACTGGGCGAAGCGGTGTATTGGTCGCGCTCGCGCAATAAACTGTGGCACAAGGGCGAAAGCTCCGGGCATGTGCAAACGGTGCGCGAGATTCGACTGGATTGCGATAACGATGTAATTTTATTGCAGATTGAACAGCACGGCGGCATTGCCTGTCACACTGGGCGGCAGAGCTGCTTTTACTCGCGTCTTGAAAACGGGCAGTGGGTCGCGGTTGACCCTGTGCTGAAAAACCCCGACGAGATTTACGCCACGCCGCATGAGCCACACACGCATGAATAATGACATTTTGAACCAGTTGCACGCCGTGCTTGAAGCGCGCAAACAGGCCGCACCGGAATCCTCGTATGTGGCCAGTCTGTATGCAAAAGGTCGCGCCACCATCGCTAAAAAGCTCGGCGAAGAGGCCGTAGAAACCGTCATCGCCGCCATGCAAGACGACCGCGAGCAGTTGATTTATGAAACGGCGGACTTATGGTTTCATAGCATGGTGCTGCTGGCGGATGCCGGGCTTGAGCCGCAAGATGTGCTGAATGAACTGGCGCGGCGCTTTGGTCTTTCCGGGCATGATGAAAAATCCAGCCGCGTGAAAACTTAAAATTTCTGTATCATTCATTTCTAATGTTCCCTTACCCCCCTTTTGAGGATTGATTGCATGGGCGCTTTTAGCATTTGGCATCTTTTGATTGTATTGGTCATCGTGATCTTGTTGTTTGGCACCAAGCGCCTGAAAAGTATCGGCAGCGACATGGGCAACGCCATCAAAGGCTTCCGCCAAGCAGTCAAAGACGAATCCAAGGACGACACCACCACACCGCCTGCCGATGACAACGCCAACGCGCAAAACCTGCCACCACAACCCGGCGCGCAGCAAGCGCGTGTGATTGAAGGCGAAGCGACCCGCGAAAACACCAAGTCTTGATTGCCCGGTTCCATCGAGCATGGGTCGTGTACGATCTCCTCGTGGATGGACGGCGGCACAGCCTGAGTAAGCAGCATGTTTGATCTCAGTTTCTGGGAAATCGTGGTGATCGGCATCATCGCCGTCATCGTGGTGGGTCCTGAGCGCCTGCCCGGCATGGCCTACACGGCAGGCAAGTGGATCACTAAAGTGAAACGCTTTGTGGCGAATGCTAGAGCCGAAGTCGAAAGCGAATTCAATACCGCCGAACTGCGCAAACTGATGAATGTGCAGGAAGAAGAAATGCAGAAGTTGCGCAAACTGGTGGAAGACACGCGCCACGATGTTGAGCAAAGCCAGCATTTGTTGACTCAATCAGTGGACGAAGCCGCGCAATCGGTACGCGCTGCCGCCGCTCCGACCAGCGAAACGCTGCCTGCTGTGACGGCTGTCGAGGAGACTCCTCCTTCACTTAGCAAGGCAGCGGATGTTGCCGCGCCAGTCGCGGCAGTTGTCGCGGAGTCTTCCGAAGTCAAGGCAGATACAGAACCCACGCTGCCGCCTGCTATGGCGCAAACCATTGAAGACGAAATGCAGGCACTCAGCCAGTCTTTGGGCGAAACGCTACATCGACCAAGTTTTGGCGTGGCGCATGACGCAGCCGCGCCACAAGCCCAAACCGCAGAACAGACCCCCAAGGCCAGCGCATGACCCAGCCATCATCAAAGCCTGATATGTCCACGCTTTCCGAGGGCATGAAAGCCTTTGTCGCGCACCTGATCGAACTGCGTGACCGCCTGCTGCGCGCCGTGCTCGCGGTCGTGGTGCTGATGCTGATGCTCTTTCCTTGGGCTAGCGAGTTATTCACCATTTTCGCCACCCCAGTCATTAGTAGCCTGCCCGATGGGCAGACCATGATCGCCACCGGAGCGATTTCACCGTTTTTTATCCCGATTAAGCTCGCTGCACTGGCTGCTGTGTTTATCGCCATGCCTTACATTTTGTACCAGCTTTGGGCGTTTATTGCCCCTGGTTTGTACCAACACGAAAAGCGCCTTGCCGTACCGCTGATCGTGTCCAGCTCGATCCTGTTTTATGTCGGCGCTGGCTTCGCCTACTTTATTGTCATCCCCGCCGTGTTTCATTTCATGGCCATGTTCGCCCCCGACGGGGTGACGTTTATGCCCGACATTGGCAACTATCTGGACTTCGCCATTGGCCTGTTTTTTACCTTTGGCTTGGCGTTTGAAGTGCCGGTGGCCGTGGTTTTGTTAAGCGCGGTGGGTATTGTCACGCCGGATCAACTGGCCGAAAAACGTCGTTACGCCATTTTGGTGGCGTTTATTATTGGTGCCATTTTCACTCCGCCGGATATTTTGTCGCAGTTTATGCTCGCCGTCCCAGTGTGGCTGTTGTACGAACTGGGCATTCTGGTGGCGCGGGTAATGCTCAAAAATAAGCGCAAAGACAACGATGAGGACTCTTCCGACGAGAGCGAAGAAGATGCACCACAGCTTGCTGCGCCCATCGCCGCAGCGTTACCCGCCGCCCTGGCTGGCGAGCTAAGCGCAGATGAAGCCAGCGTTACGCCACCTGTCGATGCGGCACCTGCTGCAACAGACGCAGATGACACGCTCGATATGGACGCAGAGTTCGCACGCGCCGAAGAAGAAGAGCGCCACCTGAACGCGGGTGAGGCGCCTGAGCCATCGGATACGGATCATGTTACTGAAACGCAACCGCAGGATGATGAGCCGGGTCTCATTCATCGCGACGATCGCGCCACATCCTTGCAAGAGCCAACGTCGCCCCAAGAATCTGACGACGATACGCAACCGAATAAACCAAATCCATGAGTAAACACCATGTCTAATCTTGCCCCGCGCAGCCCTGTTATTCTGATTATTCTTGACGGCGTAGGTGTGAACCCTAGCCGCAGCAACAACGCCGTTGCCCTTGCGCATACGCCGCGCCTCGATGATTTTATGGCGCACCGCCCACACACCGTACTCGAAGCCTCCGGCCGCGCCTGCGGCTTGCCCGATGGCCAAATGGGTAACTCCGAAGTCGGCCATTTGACCTTGGGCTGCGGCGAACTGCACCGCCAGGATTTGGTGCGTATTGATGATGCGATTGCCGATGGCAGTTTTTTTGAGGTTCCCGCACTGGTCGCCGCTGCGCAAAAATCGGCAAAAAATGGTCGTCCGCTGCATTTGCTCGGCCTGGTTTCCGATGGCGGCGTGCATAGCCACATCAATCACTTGCTGGCGCTCATCACCTTGGCGAAGCAGCACGGTGCACGCCCGCTGCTGCATATGTTTACCGATGGCCGCGATACCGCGCCGCGCAGCGCAATCACCTATCTTGCCGAAATCGAAGCTGCGCTGGCCGATGCCGGCGGGGCGATTGTTAGCATCTCCGGGCGCTACTACGCCATGGATCGGGATCAACGTTGGGAGCGCACCTTCAAGGTTTGGGATTTGATCGCGCATGGTGAGGGGCAACAAGCCACCAACGCCCATGCCGCGATACAGGCAAGCTACGATGCCGGTATCCATGATGAGTTTATTCAGCCCATTGTCCTGCCCGCCTATGAGCGCCCACAAAAAGAGGATGGCATCATCTTCTTTAACTTCCGCAACGACCGCCCACGTCAACTTGCCGAAGCTCTGGGACAAAAAACCTTTACCGGCTTTGATCGCTTCGAGTTTGACCCGCTCGTCGTGACCTCGCTGACTGAGTATGACCCGCGCTTTCTCACGCCGATTGGCTTCCCACCCGAGCGCCCCAGCGTCACCTTGGGCGAAGTCATTAGCCAGGCCGGTTACAAGCAATTCCATTGCGCCGAAACCGAAAAATACGCCCACGTTACGTTCTTCTTCAATGGCGGCAAGGAGCAAGCCTACGCCGGCGAAGATCGTGTGATGGTGCCCTCACCGAAGGTCGCGACCTACGATTTAATGCCCGAAATGAGCGCCGAAGGTGTGGCCGATGCCACCATTGCCGCGATTGAAAAGCATGAATACAGCTTCATTCTGGTCAACTTCGCCAATGGCGACATGGTGGGGCATACCGCCGTGCGCGAAGCCGTCATCAAGGCCGTCGAAGCGGTCGATACCCAAGCCGGGCGCGTGGTCGATGCCGCCGTGGCCGCGGGTTACAGCGTGATTATGACTGCCGACCACGGTAACTGTGACGAAATGATCGACCCGATTACCGGCGAGCCGCACACCCAGCACACGATTTATCCCGTGCCCTGTGTGTTGCTCGACAAAGCTCCCTGGCGCTTGCGCACCGGCGGCGGCATTGCCAACATTGCCAGCACGGTGCTTGAGTTGATGGGTTTACCCACGCCTAAGAAAATGAAGCCATCGTTGTTGCTGGAAAGCGTGCAGCGTCCGGGATAATCCACTTCTGCTCCCAAACAAAAACCCGCGTTATGCGGGTTTTTTATTGCCAACACCAAGCCCCCAGTCTCCCAAAGCGCGCCCACAAAAAAGCCGCCCACATGGGGCGGCTTCGTCACGCTAAGCGGCTAGAGCTTAGTGTGCGCCCGCAGGCTTCAATGTGCCGATATAGGCCGCAACCGCTGCGGTGTCTTCCGCGTCCAGGCCTTTTGCCACAGGCCACATGAACGACGAGTTCGGGCCAACGGACTTGCCAGATTTGTAGATAGCCATAAGCGCGGTAACTGCACTGGCGGGGTGGCCAGGCATCATCGGTGCATTCAGCAAGCGGCTGGTGTGTGCTTCTTCAGTACCGTGGCACAGGGAGCAGGTCGTGTAAATTGCGCGACCACGCGCCAGCACGGTTTGATCGACCTCAGCAGCGGCCGGGGCGGCCGCAGGTGCGCTAGCCGCAGCAGCAGGAGCTGCCCCACCGCCCATGCCACCAATAAAGGCCGCCAGATTGTCGATGTCGGCATCGGTCAGCGGCTTGGCGTTGGGTGCCATCATGGCGGTATTCGCACCGAGGGTTTCACCCGCACGGTACTTTTTCAACAAGTCGGCAATTTTGTCCGCAGGCGTACCCGCAAGTTTCGGGAATATGCCCGCACCTTCACCGTTCGCACCATGGCAGGCTGCGCACGTTGCATACTTCTCTTTGCCAAGTGCTGCATCGCCCTTGCCTGCAGCGGCAGGTGCGGCAGCGGCAGGTGCAGCCACAGCGACCGCTGGAGCAGGTGCGGCAACAGCAGCACTACCACCCAATGAAGCAATGAATGCACCCAAATCGGCAATGTTCGCATCGGTCAATGCCTTGGCATTCGGTGCCATCATGGCAGTATTCGCGCCGAGGGTTTCACCCGCACGGTATTTCTTCAACAGGTCAGCCGCCTTGTCGGCGCTTAAACCGGCCAATTTCGGAAACATGCCCGCGCCTTCACCTTTGGCACCGTGGCAAGCTGCGCAGGTTGCAAACAGGGCTTGACCCGCCGCAACATCACCTGCGCCACCGGCTACTGGTGCGGCGGCGGCAACGGGTGCCGCTGCTGAAGCAGGAGCTGCTGCGGGTGCTGTCGCCACCGCAGGCTCAGTCATCACAGGGCCACGTGTGGTGTTTTTGTTCATGGTGCCCACAAAGGCAACGATCAAATAAATCACTGCAACCAACAATACCAGGGCACCTACCCCAGTGATGGCCTTGGCCATCGGATCGACTTTAACTTCATGCTCTGCCACGGGATACTCCTCAAGGTTTTTGTAATGATTTCGTCGGTACGCTGTCGCCCGCGAAATTGTGCGGATTATAGGCTGTGAAAAGCCCAGCCAGATAATAAGAGGATTTTAGCGTACTTCTGCTTAGCTTATTAGGAACTTCTTATGCCCTTGCTGGCTCAACAGGTTTGGCTAAACCCGTTTTCGCGTAGGAGCGCCGTCTCGGCGCGATGCCATCGGCTCGGAGACGAGCCTCCTACACTCAAAAATGTTCGAATCTCAGCAAGCAGAGTCAACGGCGTTTCCTTACGCTGGTTTTCAGGCTACATTGTCACTTCATTTTGGCTTCCATCAGTTTATTTATGCCCTCCTTTGTCTGGACTGCGCTTGATGCCTCCGGCCATACCCGTAAGGGAATGCAGGAAGGCGACTCCGCTCGACTCGTGCGCCAAACCCTGCGTGAACAGGGCTTAAGTCCTCTATCCGTCGAGCTTGGTGCTGAGCAGGCACGTGAATCTGCCGCACCGGGTGGACTGCGCATGTTTCGGCCTAACGTAGGTGCTGCGGAACTGGCTTTGATTACGCGCCAGTTAGCCACCTTGGTGCAAGCGGGCTTGCCGATCGACACGGCGCTAGGCTCGGTGGCGCGGCAAAGTGAGCGCGCCGCAACGCGGCAGATTGTGCATGCGGTGCGTTCCAGGGTGATGGAAGGACACACGTTTGCCGGCGCGCTGAGCGAGTTCCCGCGCGTTTTTCCAGAATTGTATATTTCTACCGTGGCCGCAGGCGAGCAATCCGGGCATCTCGATACGGTGCTGGAACGACTGGCAGATTACACCGAGTCGCGCGAATCCTTACGGCGCAAGGTGCAGCTGGCCTTGTTTTATCCAGGTCTGCTCACTTTAATGGCGATTGTCGTGGTCATGGGCTTGCTGACGTATGTTGTGCCGCAAGTCACGCAAGTATTTGAGCATCTTGGGCAAAAACTACCCACCCTGACCCAGGGTTTGCTCGCCGTATCGGGATTTTTACGTGTATACGGGTTGTGGCTGATTGGCGGCATTGTGCTCGGTGTTTGGGCATTCAAGCGTGCTCTGCGCGCGCCCGGCTTCAAGCGCCAGTGGCATCATTTGTTGCTACGTTTACCGGTGATCGGGCGACTGATTCGCGGGGTGAATACGGCACGTTTTGCACGCACACTGGGTATTTTGGCATCAGCGGGCGTGTCGATTCTGGAGGCCATGCGCATTGCTGCGTCGGTGATGGATAATCTACCCATGCGCGAGGCGGTCGAAGCGGCCACGGTGCAAGTGCGCGAAGGGGTGGGGATTGCGCGCGCCTTGGAGGAGAGCAAACTTTTTCCGCCTATGACCGTCCAATTGATCGCATCAGGTGAGCAATCCGGGCGGCTGCGCCCGATGCTCGATCGCGCCGCCGTGCAACAGGAAGGCGAATTGTCAGGCATTATTGCCACGGCTTTGGGTTTGTTTGAGCCCCTGCTGATTATCGTCATGGGTGGTGTGGTGTTGATTATCGTACTGGCCATTTTGATGCCTATTTTTGAATTAAATCAATTAGTTAAATAACGAGGTTTTGACGTGCACAACAAGCAAAGTGGTTTTACCCTGATTGAAGTGATGGTGGTGGTGGTGATTTTGTCGATTTTGGCGGCGATTGTGGTGCCGAAAATCATGGACCGCCCAGATGAGGCGCGCATTACCAAAGCCAAACAGGATATTCGCGCGCTCGAAGCGGCGTTAAACCTGTACAAACTGGACAACTTCATTTACCCCACCACTGATCAAGGGCTAGAGGCACTGGTTCAGCCGCCGACCATTGCGCCTGAGCCGCCCAAGTGGAAACAGGGTGGCTATCTCGACCGTATGCCGCAAGACCCGTGGGGCAAGGCGTATTTGTATTTGTCGCCCGGCGACCAGGGGCGTGCGTTTGATTTGTACTCGTTGGGCGCGGATGGCCAGCCGGGTGGCGCGGGTGCGGCAGCGGATATTGGCAACTGGGAGGCACAGTGAGCGACCACAAACCTGAAGCCTCACGCGAATTTGAGCAGACGTTGATTCTGCGCAAAGAGGTCAGCTATCGTGAAACGCAGGAAGGCGAGCCACTTGAGGGTGAAGTTCTGCCGCAAGCGGGCGAACAATTCGATGCCGCCGCGCGGCGTATGAGCAAACCCTTCAATACCCTGTGGTGGGTGAGTTTAACCATGACCGTATGGCTGGTTTGGTTGACGCTGCGCGGCGATCCGACGGGCATTATGAACCTGCTATTGGCACTGATTCTGGCGTTACCGTTTTTGGTTCTGAGTGCCACTCGCCTGGCCTTGGCGGGTGTATTTTCCTTGCTGCGCGATGGCATTCAACAGGCTCACGCCATGCCCAAAAACGCCCAACAATGGCAAGACACCATGCGCAGCGCACGCGAGCACGCCACCAAGGCGCGGGCGAGTGACTGGATGGGCACCGCAGGCAAAGTTAGCGACCGCGTGGATGGCGTGCGCACAGCGGCACAAGCGCTTATGCTCACCCCCGGCTTCTTTGCCGCCCTGGCGCTATCACTCCTGGCAACGCTAATCATGCTTCCGGTGACGCTGTTTACCCTGTTGCTCGTTGTGTTTTAAGAGGCGAAACGGATGCTGCATGATGCCATCCTGCTCACCGGCGGCGGCCAGCGCCTCGGCCTCTATCACGCGGAGCGCATTCTCGATCATGGCAGGCCACTGATCGTCACCTACCGCACTCCACGCCCGTCGGTTGAGCATTTGGTTTCACGTGGAGCCATCGCAATCCAGGCTGACCTTTCAAGTACAGACGGCATCGCGGCCTGTATTCAGGCCGTGCAAACGCACGCTGCCAGTCTGTGCGCCATTATTCACAATGCCTCGCTCTGGCTGGATGATGCACATATTGCGCAACACCCCGCTGACTTTTCCGCCATGCTGCACGTACACGTTCACGCGCCCTACGCCATCAATCTGGCCTGCGAGCCTTTGTTGCGCGCAGGCACCGCGCATTTGAGCGACATTATTCATATTAGCGACACCGGCGTGCGCAGCGGTGATGCGCATCACGCCGCCTACATGGCCAGCAAGGCTGCCCTGGAAAATCTCAACTTGTCATTCGCCGCGCGCTTTGCACCGCACATCAAAGTCAACACCATTGCACCGGGGCTGATTTTATTTAACGACGCGGATACTGCCGACTATCGGCAACAACGCTTGCAACAATCTGCGCTCGGTTTTGAGCCGGGCGCGCACGTGGTTTGGCAGGCCATCGAGTGCTTGCTCAATAACCCCTACATCACCGGAGCCACCTTGCCGGTCGATGGCGGCAGACACTTAATATGAACACAAACCAAGACACCGCTATTTGGTGGATACGCCGCGATCTACGCCTTGCCGACAACCCCGCCTTGCTTGCCGCAGCTGAGCACCAACGCCTGATCGCCGTCTACATTCACGAACCCGACGATGAACTTGGCGCGGCATCTGCTTGGTGGTTACACCACAGCCTGCTTGCCTTGCAGAACACGCTGTGTGAACTTGGCTCAAATCTCATCCTGCGCCAAGGCCAAGCGCACGACGTTCTTGATGCACTGATTCACGAAGCCGACGTCAAGGCGGTGTACTGGAACCGACAATATTCGCCCGCCCAGCGTGCCCGCGACAGCCAAATTAAACAGACTCTGCGCGAGCGCGGCCTGCGGGTTGAGAGCTTCAATTCGCATCTTATCTTTGAGCCGTGGCAAAACACCCGCGACAGGCAACCGTACAAGGTCTTCACACCGTTTTGGAAAGCCTGCCTAAAACAGGGCATCGATCACACGCCAAGCAATGCCCCCACGCAACTCCCGCCCACACCGCAACTGAACTCCGAGTCGATGGAGTCACTGAACCTATTGCCGCACATTCCTTGGGATAGAGGCATGCGCTCCACGTGGAACATCGGTGAGCATGCGGCTTGGCAGCAGTTGCAAGCGTTTTTAAGCCAGCATCTCCACGACTACCCCGAAGGCCGCAACCGCCCCGCCGAACCCGGTAGCTCGCGCCTCTCGCCACATCTGGCCTTTGGAGAAATCAGCCCGCGCCAAATCATCTATGCCGTGCGCGCCCAACAACACGCCGCACCATCCACTAGCGACGAAGCCGTGCGCGTGTTTTTAAGCGAACTCGGCTGGCGCGAATTCGGCTACCACCTGCTCTATCACTTTCCCTCAAGCACACATAAACCACTCAATCCGCGCTGGGACGTCTTGCAATGGCCCGAACCCGACCCCGCGCAATGGGAGGCATGGACACGCGGCCAAACCGGCATTCCGCTGGTCGATGCCGGAATGCGCGAACTCTGGCACACCGGCTGGATGCACAACCGCGTGCGCATGAATGTCGCTTCACTACTCACGAAAAACATGCTGATTCCATGGCAACACGGCGAACGCTGGTTTGCCGATACTTTGGTGGATTTCGACCTCGCCAGTAACGTACAAGGCTGGCAATGGACGGCAGGTTGCGGTGCCGATGCCGCGCCATATTTCCGTATTTTCAACCCCGCATTGCAGGGCGAGAAATTCGACCCGCAGGGCGATTACGTGCGCCGCTGGGTGCCCGAGCTCGCACGCCTGCCCGCACGCTGGATACACCGCCCCTGGGAAGCGCCCGCTCAGGTACTTCAGGCCGCCGGGGTTCTTCTTGGCTTCACCTATCCGCGTCCTGTTGTCGATCTGGCCGTCAGCCGCAAGCGCGCCCTGGAATTTTTTGTGGCATTGAAACAAGCACCATTATTGAAATGACCCAATGAACGCACTTCCCCTGGAGGAGCGTCGCCCCAGCGCGATAGGCTCGGAGACGCGCCTCTTACAACCATAAAAACACATCAGTCCTGCGCCAAAATCTCCTCGCGGCGGAAGCAATCCAGCACATGGTCATTCACCATCCCCACCGCTTGCATGTACGCATAGCACACCGTTGAACCCATAAACTTGAAACCGCGCCGTTTCAAATCACGGCTCAACGCATCCGATTCCGCCGTGGATGCTGGGCAGTCCGCCAGCGAACGCCATTCATTCACCTTGGGCGTGCCACCGACAAAACCCCAAACATAGGCAGCAAAACTGCCAAACTCCTTCTGAATTGCCAAAAAGTATTGCGCATTGCTAATCGTCGCCAACACCTTCAAACGATTGCGCACAATTTCCGGGTTCGTCATTAACTCTTCGACCTTGGCCGCATCGTATTGCGCAATTTTAGCTACATCGAACCCATCAAACGCCTGCCGATAGCCCTCACGCTTGCGCAAAATCGTGTACCAGCTCAAACCCGCCTGCGCCGACTCCAGCACAATGAACTCAAAAAGCTTCGCATCGTCATGAGCAGGCACACCCCATTCTGTATCATGATAAGCAACATAATCCGGCTTGCTCAAATCCACCCAACCGCAACGGCAAGGCAACGACACACTCAACATATCGACCCCCGCAGCATTCAGCGAAACGTTATCATGCCGCACTTGCTCATACTTTTAGCGCTTCCATCATGCTGCACATCGTTTTATTTGAACCTGAAATTCCTCCCAACACCGGCAATATCATTCGCCTCTGTGCTAATACCGGCGTGCAACTACACCTGATCGAACCGCTAGGGTTTCACATGGAACATCAGCAATTGCGCCGCGCAGGGCTGGATTATCACGAATTTGCCAAGGTCAAAACCCATGCCTCATGGGAGGCATTCCTGCGCGACGCGCAACCCGCGCGCGTCTGGGCAATGACAACCAAAGGTGATCCTGGCAACACACCCTACAAAATCCATTTTGCACCGGGCGACGCACTTGTCTTCGGGCCGGAATCACGCGGCCTGCCCGCAGAACTACTGCAAAGCCTAGCGCGCGCACACTGGCTGCGACTACCCATGCAACCGGACTCGCGCAGCCTGAATTTGTCCAACGCCGTGGCCGTTTGTGTATATGAAGCCTGGCGGCAACGAGGATTTGGAGCGTGGTAAATCAGCGCACCGAACCAAGGCAACACCGCAATCAAAACCCTTGCCAAATAAAAAAACAACACGTGCCTTGCGTGCGGCGAGGGGGGGGCTTAGTATCAAAAAAGCCTTGAAAAAACTAGGACTCAAGCATCCAGTATCTGCACATTCCGAAACACCTAAACAGGATCACTCATCATGAGCTTAAAAATTCGTACACTTGTAGCTACCCTGCTCGCAGCCCTAAGCCTGCCTACGTATGCCGATCTGATTCTTTCCGGAAGCCCATCATCGCAAGATCGAGGTGAAATCAACAAGCACTTTGCCGTACTTGCCACCCAACTCACCGAAGCCTTGGGTGAGCCCGTGCGCTATATCGCGCCAATCAACGAAATAGGCTACGCACAGGAAATCCGTAAGGGAAGCTATGACATCCTGATCGACGGCCCTCATCTTGCAGCCTGGCGCGTCAACAAAGGCATTCACAAGTTCGTCGCGGAAGCCAAAAACCCCGTGACTTTTTTAATAGTTGCTCCCGCGACCGACAACAGCATCCAATCGCCGGAACAATTGATCGGCAAGCCGGTATGCCTTCAGCCCTCGCCCCATCTTTCCAATCTGATGTTCATAAACCTCTATCCCAACCCATTACAATTACCGGAGACGCGCATTGTCGAAGGCTTCAAACCCATCACTGAAAAAGTGCTCAACGGTGACTGCCGCGCTGGTGTGGTGCGAGCTGCATTTTATGAACAAACCCTCGACAAGAACATCCAGAAACAACTGCGCATCGTCTACAACACTCACCCGCTTCCGGGCAACATCATGACCGTAAGCGCTAAAGTCAGCGATGAAAAGCGCAACGCGCTGATCAAGCGTATCACCAACGCCGACCCCGCCAATGATCAATTACTGCAAGCCATGACCGCCTCCGGCGTACCTGATACCGAACCGACCAAAGTCCGCTGGGAGCCCGTCAAGCCTGAAAACATCAAGGGTCTGGATCAGCTCTTGATTAAGAACTCATACGGCTGGGAATAACGAATTACACAAACTTCCCCAAACCTAAGGACAGGCGTAACCCGGGCATATTTCCGGGTTTTTTTATTTTCAAAGAAGGCCGTTTTGCACCAATCCCGTTCAAATAACTGCACGCATCCGCTTCAACGCTGCCATAATGACCTGACGCGGCGCACCCAGATTCAGACGCATAAAGCCCGCCCCGGCCTGCCCATACAACGTGCCGGGACTCATGCCGACCTTGGCTTTTTTGACAAATAGTTTCTGCATAGCCTTATCGTCCAGTCCACGTGCCACCATTAGCTCGCGGCAATCCAGCCACATGAGAAACGTGCCTTCCGAGCGCAAGGCGCGAATACCCGGCAGATGTGCAGCGCTATAATCCAGCACCGCCTCCTGCGTTTGGGCAAGATAGACCATCAGCTCATCCAGCCAGTCTGCGCCATGCCGATAAGCGGCCTCTGCGGCGGCCAGACTGAACGGGTTGTTACTTTCAATGTGCAGCCGGGTGAATTCGGCGCGTACTCGCCTGCGTAATTCCGGCTCGCCACACAGCATAAAGGCCAGCCCCATACCGGGAATGTTGAAGGTTTTGCTCGGCGCGAGCGCGGTAATCACCCGCTCGGGGACGTCTTCCAACGTGGCCAGCGGGATATGCGTGTTCGGCGCATAGACCAGATCGGCATGAATTTCATCGGAAACCACGATCAAATCATGTTTGCGTGCAATCGCCAGCAGGGTTTCCAGCTCATCGCGCCGCCACACCCGCCCGACCGGGTTATGTGGTGAGCAAAGCAAAAGCAGCTTGCCGCCATCGCGCGCGCACTGCTCCAAATGCTCGAAGTCCATGCTGTAATGCCCATCCTGCAAACGCAGCGGATTGAGCAGCAAACGGCGGTCATTCTCGGTCACTGCGCTGAAAAACGGGGTGTACACCGGCGGCTGCACAATCACCCCCTCGCCTGCGCGGGTCAGGGCGCGCACGGCGGCGTACAGCACGGGCACCACGCCCGGAGTGACGACAGCCCACTCGCGCTCGACCTCCCAGCCATGGCGCTGCTTTTGCCAGCCGATGAGGCTCTCAAACAGGGGTTCAGGTACTTGGGTATAACCGCAGATGGGGTGCGCCGCGCGCGCTGCCAGGGCGGCGCGCACTTCAGGCGGGGCGGCAAAATCCATGTCGGCCACCCATAGCGGTACCACATCATCCGTGTCAAACACGGCGGCGCGGCCATCCCATTTCACGCTGTCCGTGCCCAGGCGCGAGATGCTTTGATCGAAATCAATCATGGCAGCACCCTGCCTTGCAGGTTCAAGCGTGGCATGGGGTCATGGGCGTGATTCCTCAGATTAAAACCACTTTGCCTCAAACAACCCGCTCCCACAGCGTCACTTCGGCAACGCTATGCTGAAACTTGCGCCGGGTTTCACGAATGACGAAGGGCACGTCCTGTGGGGCGCGCAGCAGGCGGAAGTGCGTGCCAAGCAAAGCCTTCAGACCGTCTAGAGTGGTAAAGTTTTCACCATCCCTTTTGAATCCGCCGATCCAGTGTTCCCGCGCAGTATGCTCTTCCAACCAAGTGTAAGGCGAAGCGATAAGCAGCACACCACCAAGGTTGATGCGCTCGTGAATGCTGTCGAGGAATTTCGCCGGGTCATACAGGCGGTCGATCAGGTTGGCAGCGAGTACAAGATCAAAGCCATTGAGGAAGGGCTTGAGGTTACAGGCATCGCCTTGTACAAACCCCACCTTGCCGCGCACAGATTTCAAACCTAGATCCGCCAGATTAACGCTACGATAGCTAACAAGCTCACCCTCATCGCTCAGGGTATAACGCACCGTACCCTGCTCGGCCAGTTGCACACCTAGGTTGATAAAGCGTGCGGAAAAATCCACGCCCACCACCTGCTCAAAATGCCGCGCCAGCTCAAAACTCGTCCGCCCAGTGGCACAACCGAGATCCATGGCATTACGGGCAGGCTTATCCCCCATGGCTTCAATCGCCAAACTTGCCAGCGCCTTGGGGAAATTGGCCACACCGAAATATTCATCGCCGTAATGAAATTCGGCGTATTCGGCAAGCTGCTTATCGCTTTCGTAGTAAACATTTGGTGTCGCCGGGGCATGATCGCTCACCACATAACGAAAACCTGCATGCTGAAAAAAGTGACGCCGAAAGGCATAGCGCGCTGTGCGCAGGCTTTCATTGCCGCAAGAAATCCATGAGCCGCCTTTCATTAAATTGTGGCGGCCATCGAAAGTGGGTGTAGTGAAATCGTCGTAAATCGGGTGAACCTCAAAACCCTCGAAAGGGTAGATCGGAGTTTCCGTCCACTGCCAGACATTGCCGACCACATCATAAAAATCACCCTGCGCAAAACGATTGACCGCGCAGGGCGACGCGAAATGATCTAGGTGCAGATTGGCGGCAGCGAGTTGGTCAGCCGGAATGTCCTCGATGCCGGAAACATCGTACAGGCGATACCATTCATCTTCGCTCGGTAAGCGCACATTTTGACCGGTCCGTTCAGTTTTCCACCGGCAAAAGGCACTTGCTTCGTGGTAATTCACCTCGACCGGCCAGTCCCAAGGCATAGGCACAACTTCAGTCATTAAACGCAGTTGCCAGACCTCATCGCCATTAAGCCAAAACGTCGGGTGCTCGGCTCGGGCATAGCGCCTCCAAGACAAACCCTCCTCCGACCAGTAACGCTCGGTTGAGTAACCACCGGCGCGAACGAAGTCGAGAAACTCGGCATTACTGACCAGAAAACGGCTGGCTTCAAACGCGGGAACATCGACGACGCGCTCGCCATATTCGTTGTCCCAGCCATAGCGCGAATCCTGCCTTTGTTTACCCAAGTACGTCGTTCCACGTGGAACAGAAACCAGTACGTTTTCCACAGGGTCGCCCGTCTCAAGACAAGGCTTGAAAGCAGGATGCGGCCGCACATACTCCAGCCGATGCTGGCGAATCAACACAGATGAAGTTTCTATATGAATACGCTCGTGCTCAATACCCATAAGAATCGCCCACCAAGGGTGATCCCAACGGATCGGCAACTCCAGCGGCGCGTGGCGAATGATGTTGTCAACCGCAGCGCGCACCTGGTCACGATAGGCGCACAACTCGGCAACACTAGGCCAATCGTGGCTGGATTCGGAAAGGTCATCCCAGCTCATTTCATCGACACCAACTGAAAACATCGACTCAAATTTCGGATTAAGGCGCGTGTCAATCAAACCGGCAAGTAGAAGCTTGTTAACGAAAAAGGTCGCAGTATGGCCGAAATAGAAAATCAGCGGGTGGCGCAAAGGGATGGATTTGTCCTTATACGCCGCGTCGCAAGCCAGGGTTTCAAACAACTGCTCATAACGGTCGAATGTACTATGAAAATACTCAGCCAACGCCTGACGCATCATATTTGATTGAGTTTCATCAAGTAACGGCGTGCGCGAAAACAAGACTTGAGGAACGGTAGATGTCATGTATTGATCTCATTTTGAAGATAATAAACAGCAACCCTGCGCCTTCTAGGCATTAAAAACTTAATCGTAAGGATTGGTATCACCCTGTGGACGGGTCTTAAAACGACGATGTAACCAAAAATAATCCGCAGGCGACTTATGTACAACCTCTTCAATCATGCTGTTATATCGGGTCGCATCCTTAACCAAGTCGCCGCTCGGAAAATCCTTCACCGGGCAAAAGTGCATTACATAGCCTTTTGCACATGGCAAACGCTCTGAATAACTAAATAAAACCACTGCTCCGGTACGCTGCGCAATTTTGCTGGCGAGCGTCAAAGTCGCGGTTTGAACATTAAAAAAAGGGGCAAAAACACTTTGCTCAGCGCCAAAATCTTGATCCACACCGTACCAACACGCCGACCCAGATTTTAGTAACTCAAGCATTCCGCGAAGATTATCATTTGCAATCAAGGACTTAAAATAAACCCCTCGACGCTCAAGCATAACGGCATTGAATTGTATGTCTTTGGCCGCCTTGAAGACCGCGCTCGCGGGTAAAGTCATTGCGGCAATACGACCACCCAGCTCCATCGACGTTAAATGTGCCCCCAAAACCAACACACCTCGCCCCTGTTGAAGAGCCGAGTGAAAATACTCTACGCCTTGAATTTGAGTAAATGAACGCACACGCTCGGCTGACCCCCACCAAGCAATACCCCCCTCAACGAGCCCCATGCCAGTGGAAATAAAGTTTGCACGAACAATCTCGGCGCGCTTGAGCGCAGTCCATTCAGGAAAACAAAGTTCGAGATTGCGCAAAACAATGCTTCGGCGGGATGGCAGAAGGTAATACGCCAAGATCCCTAAAGACCGACCTATGCGTTGCGACCATGCCAGCGGGAGGCGCGCCGCTGCCCAAAGCACCATCAAACCCAAAGCCAAAGCCCAATGCCTAGGGTTTAACCAACTTGAAGCTGCGATTTTCCCCACAACCCAGCCAACCTATTGCAGTTGTTTTTGCAAGAAATCTAAATCACTTACAGCCAAGGTTCCGGCAAAACGCTTCAATAAAATCGTGGTCAGCAAGTAATCATAACGTGCGTTATTCAAATTGCTGATGGCTAAACTAAGCTGGTTCTGCGCATTGATAACATCAACAATGGTGCGCGTGCCGACTTGATAACCCGCCTCGTTGGCTTCAAGCTGCATTTCAGCCGATTTTTTTCCTTGCTGGAATGCCTTAACTTCTTCAATTTTCGCGTTTACTGTACGGAAAGAATCAGTTGTATTTCGCACCGTATCAAGCCGTGCCGCCTCATAGAGATCCTGCGCCTGCTGAAAAGAGTATGTCGCTTGGCGAGTACGAGAATTGACTGCTCCGCCGGTATAAAGCGGCACATTCAACTGCACGCCAATCTGACCTTGGTAGAAACTAGAGCTATTGAACGTAGAGGAAGACAACGAAGCAGGCTCTTGATAGCCATAAGAAGCCACCATATCCAAAGTTGGGAAATGCCCTGAACGCTGAACCTCGATTTCCTCGCGGTTAATGCTCACGCCCATCTCGGCACTTTGCAATTTAAGATTTTGCTTTTCGGCGAAAGAAATCCAATCCTTGGGATCATTTGGAACGGGACCCACCAAACTCAAGGCTTCAGATACATCATCCAAACGCTCGACTATCCGTCCTGTAATGGTTCGCAAACCCTCTTTGGCAAACGCCAGAGCATTTTCAGCTTTGATAACGGCCGCCGAACGCTGATCACGGGCAGCCAAGGCATCCGCCAAATCCGTTACTGGAATTAAACCAACGTCGTAACGCTTTTGTGTTTGTTCCAAACGTTTTTGTGCTGCCTCAAGGTCAGATTTGGCTAATTTGAATGCCGCGCCCGCGCGCAACACTTCAAAGTAAGACTGAACAACACGTAAAACCAAGTCCTGTTGGCTATCCGCATAGTTGATGTCGGCTTGCTGCGCAATCAGCCCCGCTTTATCTAATAAAGAAAGGTTTTGGCGGCTATAAATCGACTGACTAAGGTTTAGTGAATAGTTTTGTGAGCCAGAATTACCGCTAGGTAATGAAGCATAATCAACCCAAGTGTAAGCCGAACTTCCGCTGAAGCCGACATTGGGTAAAAAATTGGCCTGAGCTTGTGGCAAGCTTTCACGTGCCACAGCGCGAGCTTGCGAAGCAGCACGCAATGCAGGATCAAACTGTTCTGCCATGCGATAAATTTCAGTCAACGTTTCTGCCTTCGCTTGATGCGATGTACACAAAGCTGAAGAAATTAAAATCATTGAAAGTGAATGATGCCACTTAAATTTTTGCACAAAAAACATATAAAATCCCCAGCTCTAAGGTCGGATTAAAAACTAAATTTTGCTGCTGGAGCCACATTAATAAGATAGGGAAGGGATGTTTCAAACAGACTATCCGTTCGCCATTTATTTTCTGACTCACGTGTAACCATAAGGGCTTGCATTGCCGGCTCTTGACCAACAACAGCAAACAAACGCCCACCTACACTAAGTTTTTCTTTGTATGTGTCAGGAAGCATCGGCATGGCCCCTGTAATCGCAATGGCATCATAGGCATGATGATCGTTCCATCCCTGACTTGCATCACCCGTTTCAAGGATGACCGTGGTATAGCCTTGTTCATTCAAAACATCCCGAGCCTGTTGTGCCATGTCCTCGAAAATTTCAACACTGGTCACACTCCCACCCATCTGCGACAAGCACGCAGCAAAAAACCCGGATCCAGTGCCAATTTCTAAAACACGTTCGCCTTGCTGCACATCTAACGCTTGAAGCGCACGTCCTTCCACAATGGGCGACATCATGCACTGGCCATGTGCCAGAGGAAGCATCACATCAGAAAACGCTTGAATCTGGTAATTACTGGGAACAAAAAACTCCCGACGAACGTTGCGCAAAGCATCTAAAACGCGAAAATCCAACACATCCCAAGGACGGATTTGCTGTTCAATCATGTTGAAACGGGCTTGTTCAACGTTCAGGGAAGGTGTGATCACGTTCATATAAAGATGGAAGAGGGGTAAAAATAGGATGGAATGAAGCTTATGGTCTTTAATCGATGCGTGCAAGGCAAATGAATTGGGCATACTGGCAAGTGATGAGGAAATGAGATGCACGATACGCATCAATGCCGCGTCCTACGATGATTCTTGTTTATAACATATTGCTTTTGCTTAGATTTTTACCTAATTTATGACCAAGAGCAAAAGATAACGCCATCGCCATGCTGTGATTAAGCTCTGGATAAATCTGTGCATAAAACGTACGATTAGGCCTTAAACACTGAGTGAAGGACGTCTCAAAGTTGAGCCAGAAAACATTATGGTCACGGTGTCAAGAGCAATTGGCCGCTGACATACCCGAACAACAACTCAATACCTGGATCAGGCCTCTACAGGCCATTGAAGACGAGCAGCAACTGCGTCTTCTTGCGCCAAACCGCTTTGTGCAAGAGTGGGTAAGACAAAACTATTTAAAGCAAATCCAACCGTTGGCACAAAGTTTAACGAAAAATGCTTTACTAACAGTCACAATCGAAGTGGGTAGCGCTGCCAGTCCAAAGATCAGCTCAGCGCCAAGCAGCATTACAGCAAGAACAACACACTCAAAGAAACCAAACGAAATAAAAGCAGAGTCAGAGGAAAAATTCGAACATAATTTGAACAAAACCTTTACTTTTGATGCTTATGTAAGTGGAAAGTCGAATCAGCTCGCACGCGCCGCCGCAATTCAAGTCGCTGAAAACCCGGGATCAAGTTACAACCCATTATTTATTTACGGTGGTGTAGGCCTGGGCAAAACTCACCTTATGCACGCAATTGGCAATCAGGTTATTGAAAAAAACCCACACGCGCGAATACTGTACTTACACTCTGAACGTTACATGCAAGACATGGTACGTTCAATCCAAAGTAATACCGTCAATACCTTCAAGCAGTTTTATCGATCTTTAAATGTTTTACTTATTGATGATATTCAGTTTTTTGCAGGAAAAGACCGTACACAAGAAGAATTTTTCCACACGTTTAATGTATTAATGGAAAATGGACAACAAATTGTAATGTCCTGTGACCGTTACCCGAAAGAGATTGAAGGCTTAGAAGAGCGCCTCAAGTCTCGTTTTGGTTGGGGTTTAACCGTGGCAATCGAACCCCCTGAACTTGAAACCCGTGTAGCTATTCTGCAAAGCAAAGCAGAACTCATGGGGGTGAACTTACCGCATGAGGTCGCTTTTTTTATTGGCAAGCGCATACGATCAAACATTCGAGAACTGGAAGGAGCATTGCGACGCGTCATTGCAACGAGTCAATTTATCGGCGCGCCAATCACTCTCGATTCAGCTAAAGAAGCCTTGAAAGATCTCATTGCCTTACAAAACAGAATGGTCACAATTGAAAACATTCAAAAAACCGTGGCGCAATACTTCAAGATAAAAATCGAAGACATTCTTTCATCAGGACGCAGTCGATCAATTGCTCGCCCACGACAAGTAGCAATGAGTCTTGCAAAAGAGCTTACCAATCATAGTTTGCCGGAAATTGGCAAAGCTTTTGGGGGTCGCGATCACACTACAGTCATTCATGCGTGCCGTAAAATCATCGAGCTTAGGGCGGAGGACACCCGAATTGAGGAGGACTACCTCACACTACTCAGAACCCTCACCAACAATTAAAATAGTAGCCGAACAACGTGTGCACATCCTTGTGTGCAACAGGCTAGAACAATATGTGGATTAAACTTATCCACACATATCCACAGGAAGACAACGATGAACAAGGCATTTTTTACCTGAGTTAAAGTGAAATTAAAACGATGTAAGTTATTGATAAAAAACCTTTTTTTATTTTTATACACAAATTTTTATAGCTACAACAGCAACAACAACAATTTTTATATCTAACTTAAGAATAATTAATTTAAGGAGCACACATGAAATTTACAATCAAAAGAGATATCTTTCTTCCAGCAGTACAGAGCGTCATAGGAGCAATAGAACGCAGGCAAACATTACCTATATTAAATAATATATTGATTCAAGTATTGAATAACCAAATTATTATCACAGCGACTGATTTGGAGATAGAATTAAAAAATACAATTAAATTGGAAGGTGAATTTGAAAATTTTGAATTTACATTACCAGCAAGAAAAATAGCTGATATATGTAAAAATATCGAAGAAGGAAGTTTTATTAATTTTTTGGTGACAGAAGAAAATACGATCATCACTACAAATAGAAGTAAATTTACACTTTCAAACCTTCCAAGTGCTGATTACCCGAAGATTGAAAGTTTGAATTTTGGTAATAAATTAACGATTGAGGGAAATAAACTTAAAAGAATTATAAATAATGTTTCTTTTGCAATGGCGCAACAAGATGTACGCTATTATTTAAATGGAGTTTTATTTGAATTAAATAATGAAAAAATAACTGCGGTAACAACGGATGGTCACCGTCTTGCATTAAGCGAAACTAATGTTAGTTCGGCTATTAGTGATGAGAAACAAATTATTTTGCCAAGAAAATCGGTAATTGAATTGCAACGAATTTTAGATGACTCATCAAATATGATTAATATAAATATTGATAATAATCACATTCAATTCAAAGTTGGCGACATAGTATTAACAAGTAAATTAATAGATGGAAAATTTCCTGATTACAAGCGGGTCATTCCAGTAAATAATGAAAAATTTGTGAAAATCGGTAAAGGAGATTTAAAGCAAGCATTAGTACGGTCAGCAATTATTTCGAATGAAAAATTTAAGGGCGCCAAATTTAATTTCACCAAAAATTTGCTTACCATAGAAACGCAAAACTCAGAAAGGGAGAACTCCAAAGAGGAGTTAGTTGTTGACTATACGTCTGATGATTTATCGATTGGATTTAATATTTCATATATATTGGATGTTGTGAACTTAACCAATAATGAACATATTAATTTAGAGTTAAAATCACCGGATACAAGTTGTGTAATTAGACTAGTGGAAGATGAAAATATTCAAAGTATTTACGTTGTCATGCCAATGCGAATATAATCATGCAAATTAGCACACTTAATTTGGAGAATGTGCGCTGCATAAAAAAGGCAGATATTTATTTAGGGGAAAATGTTAATTTACTTTTAGGTAATAATGGGTCTGGGAAAAGCACTTTATTGGAATCAATATATATATTAGCAACTGGTAAAAGTTTTAGAACATCAAAATTGGATAGCGTAAAAAATTTCGAGGGCGATAATTTTACTATTTTTTCTAAAATCGAAAAAAAAGGATTTGAAAAGACGGTAGGATTTAGAAAAGTTCGAACAAAAGTAGATATTAGAATAGATAGTATTCAAATAAACAAGTTGTCGGAATTAGCACTAAACTTTTCATTGCTTACATTTCATTCAAATTCAATATGTATTATTGAAGGTGAGCCGCAATACCGTAGACGTTATATTGATTGGTGGCTTTTCCACTCAAAACCACAGTTCTACCAAGAATGGTTACGCTATCAGAAGTTGTTAAAACAACGCAATGCAGCACTACGACAAGACAATAGTTTATTACATGTTTGGGATGAAGCATTCGCTGAGTCTGGCGATATAATTGACGCATTGCGGAAATCAGCTATACAGGAATTGATGGAAGAAATTGTAAATATTATTAAAAATAATAATTTGACACAGTTCAATTCGTTGTCATGGCAATATAATTCCGGTTGGGCAAAAGATGAAACGCTTTTGTCATCTTTGAAACGAAGTCATAAACGTGATGTCTTGTATGGATTTACATCCGTAGGCATTCATAGGTCAGACTTACGATTTTATTTTCATGGAAAAGATGCAAAGGAATTCCTTTCGCGCGGTCAGCAGAAAACTCTGTCATTAATTATGTTAATTGCGTTGGCTTCAATTCATAAAAAAATTCTACATGAAACACCAATTTTTATAATCGATGATATTTCTTCAGAGTTAGATGCTACACATCGCTACAATCTTACCGAACAAATTGTTAAATTGGGTGGTCAGATAATTCTCACAGCAATTGATGAAAAAGATTTGCGTTTTCCAATGGCTACTCCAGTGAGCTCATTTGTACTCAAGCAAGGTGAGGTTCACGTGTTATGATTGAAAACATTGGTTAACACGGTTATAAATACACTCATGAATTCCGACGAAAATCTCATGGAACAAACTGATATTGTTAAAGAAATTCCTTCTGAGCACGTTTACGATTCAACTTCAATCAAAGTTCTGAAGGGGCTTGATGCGGTTCGAAAACGCCCAGGGATGTACATCGGCGACACGGACGATGGTTCTGGGCTTCACCATATGGTGTTCGAGGTTGTCGATAACGCCATCGATGAAGCACTTGCCGGACACTGTACTAGCGTAGATGTCGTGATGCATTCCGATGGGTCGGTAAGTGTTGCCGATGATGGGCGTGGCATTCCCGTTGATATCCATGAAGAAGAAGGCCGTTCAGCGGCAGAAGTCATCATGACGGTGCTACATGCGGGTGGAAAATTTGACGACAATTCGTACAAAGTCTCAGGTGGACTGCATGGGGTGGGTGTTTCCGTTGTAAATGCTTTATCAGATTTGCTTGTGCTTACGATTCGGCGCAACGGCAAAAAATACCGTCAGGAATACAACCTTGGTGAACCACTTTATCCGTTGAAAGAAATTGGCGAGGCAACTGGTACTGGAACTAAAATCCGTTTTAAGCCTAGCCCGACAATATTTACCAAACTCGAATTTCATTACGATATTCTCGCCAAGCGATTACGCGAGTTATCATTTCTTAACTCGGGTGTGCGCATTCATTTACAGGATGAAATTAGCGGTCGTGAAGATGTATTCATGTACGAAGGTGGTATACGCGCTTTTGTTGAGCATCTTAACCGAGGAAAAACACCTATTCACCCCACGGTTATTTATATTCAAGGTGAAAAGGATGGTATTGGCGTTGAAGTCGCCCTGCAATGGAATGATAGTTACAATGAAGGCGTCTATTGTTTCACCAATAATATTCCTCAACGTGATGGCGGTAGCCATCTAGCAGGTTTTCGTGCCGCACTTACGCGTACCCTTAACCAGCATATGGAAAAGGAAGGTTTATTCAAAAAAGCCAAAGTGGAT
>DYLI01000132.1 GCA_020722165.1 Halothiobacillus neapolitanus
TGCTTCAACATGAATTGAGTCAGTCCTTGATTGAAGTCGGACGCTTCTTTTTTTCACGCGGGTGGGTTCCTGCGACCAGCAGTAATTTTTCCGTGCGCCTTGATGAGTCGCGTGCGCTGTTGACGGTTTCCGGGCGGCACAAGGGCAAATTAACGGAAGATGATTTTTTGCGCGTGGCGACTGATAGTGGCTTTTCGCTGGATGCGGGCAAGCGCCCGTCCGCCGAAACCTTGCTGCATACACAGATTTATGTACGCGAGCCGGATGTGGGTTGTGTGCTGCATACGCATTCGATGCCCGCGACGGTGCTTTCTCGCCTGACCGAGGGTGCGCTGTTGCTGGAAGGTTATGAGTTGGCCAAGGCGTTTCCTGATGTGGACAGTCATGAGGCCAGTTTGACGATTCCTGTATTTGCCAACGATCAGGATATCCCGCGTTTGGCGGCGGCGGTGGATGCGTGGATCAATCGGCATGGCTTGCCGGTGGGCTATTTGATTGAAGGGCACGGGCTGTACACTTGGGGTGCGACGGTGGATGACGCGCTGCGCCATGTCGAGGCGCTGGAGTTTATGCTGGAATGTGAGCTGTGGTTGCGGAGGGTCGGGTGATGTCGGAGTTGCGGATTTTTGATGTGTTGCATCCAGAACGTGGGGCGCAGATTATTCTCGATCATGCGGCGATTGCCGGTGAGCTTGCGTCGATTGGGGTGCGTTTTGAGTTTTGGCAGGCAAGCCAAGCCTTGTCCACTGAGGCTAGCCAAGAAGACGTGCTGGCGGCCTACGCGGGTGATGTCGCGCGTTTGAATGCCGAGTACGGCTTTAAGTCGGTGGATGTTGTGAGTTTGCGTGCTGATCACCCGCAAAAAGAGGCGATGCGTGCCAAGTTTTTAAGCGAGCATACGCACGACGATTTTGAGGTGCGCTTTTTTGTCGATGGGCAGGGTATGTTTTATCTGCATGAGGGCGGTAAGGTGTACGCCGTGTTGTGTACTCAGGGGGATTTGATTTCCGTGCCTTCCGGCGTGACGCACTGGTTTGATATGGGCGAGCAGCCGAACTTTAAGTGCATCCGCTTTTTTACCGTGCCGGAAGGCTGGGTTGGGCATTTCACGGGCAGCGGGGTGGAACAATCCATTCCGCGCCTGGATGAGTTGGTATAGATTTTTTGCCACAGAGGACACAAAGGTTTGTAGCCCGGATGCCAATCCGGGTTCGCCGTTGTCTCAAGCGTTCCCGGAATATGCTTTTCTTCATCCGGGCTACGTGCTGTGATCTCTGTGGCTAAATTAAGGATTGAAAAATGATTAAAGCCATTGTGACCGACATTGAAGGCACAACGTCGAGCATCGACTTTGTGCATAAAACGCTTTTTCCCTATGCGCGCGAGCATTTGGCGGATTTTGTGCGTGCGAATCTGGATAACGCGGATGTGCAGGAGCAGCTTGCAGCGGTTGAGCGCGAGTTGGGCGAGGCGCATCTGCCGCTTGATGAAGCGCTGGCGCATTTGGTGGAATGGATGGTTGAGGATCGCAAGTTGACCCCACTCAAGGTGTTACAGGGCATGGTTTGGGAGCAGGGTTATCGCCAAGGTGATTTCACAGGCCATGTATATAAGGACGCGGCCGAAGTCTTGCGCCGCTGGCATGAACAGGGTTTGCGGCTGTATGTGTATTCTTCCGGCTCGGTGCAGGCGCAGAAGCTCTTGTTTGCGCATTCGGATGCCGGGGATTTGACGGCTCTGTTTTCCGGTTACTTTGATACGACCATCGGCGCGAAGCGCGAGGTAGCGGCGTATCGTTTGATCGTCGAAGCGCTGGAACTGGCTCCCGATGAAATCGTGTTTTTATCCGATATCCCTGCCGAGTTGGTGGCTGCCAAGGCGGCTGGAATGCACGTGATAGGTCTGGCACGCCACGCTCAGCCGATGTCGGTCGAGGCGGCGGCTTTTGAATGGTGTCGGGATTTTACGGATGTGGAAAAGCTTCTAAATCACTCTGGCTGATTGCGCATGTGATCGGCCACGCTCCATAGCGATTGATACAGCTCTTCGCGGAAGACTGGGTCTGCAACGGTTTGGTCGAGCGCGTGGCGCATACAAAGCATCCACTGGTCGCGCATGTTGGTGTCGACTGGGAAATAACTGTGACGCATGCGCAAACGCGGGTGGCCATGGCGCTCCATGAACAGTTGCGGCCCGCCCAGCCAGCCCGAGAGGAACTCGAACAATTTTTGTTCGGCCATCTCCAAATCGCGATGGATGTCTAGCAACTCGCGCACGCTGGGGGTTTCACGCATGGCGGTGTACAAGCTGACCGTAAGGCGGCGCACGCCCGCTTCGCCGCCGATTTTTTCGTAGGGTGTGGCTGCACTATTTTCTTGATTCATGTAATCAATGCTCTATTCATTTTATTTATGGAATACCATTGTAGCCTGTAATCCGTATAATCCCGCCCCAACTTTCCCCTTCTTGGCCTTTTTTAGCTTCCTGAGACTTTTTTGTGATTAAAAATCTACGCAATATCGCCATCATCGCCCACGTTGACCATGGCAAAACCACCCTCGTTGACCAACTGCTGCGCCAATCCGGTACCTTCGGCGAGCGTGAACAGCTTGGCGAACGCATCATGGACTCCAACGACATCGAAAAAGAGCGTGGTATTACCATTCTGGCGAAGAACACCGCCATTCGCTGGACCAGTCCAGAAGGCGAGGAGTACCGCATCAATATCGTGGACACGCCTGGTCACGCCGACTTCGGTGGCGAGGTGGAGCGCGTGTTGTCGATGGTGGATTCTGTGTTGTTGCTGGTGGATGCCGTTGGTGGCCCGATGCCGCAAACCCGCTTTGTAACTCAAAAGGCCTTCCAGCATGGTCTGAAGCCGATTGTGGTCGTTAACAAGATCGACCGCCCGGGCTCGCGCCCGGATTGGGTTGTCGATCAGGTGTTTGATCTGTTCGCCAACCTGGGTGCAACCGATGAGCAACTGGATTTCCCGATTGTCTACGCCTCGGCCTTGACCGGCTACGCCAGCTTGGACAAAAACGTGCGCGAAGGCGACATGACCCCGTTGTATGAAGCGATCATTAAAAACGTTGCTGCGCCGGATGTTGACCCTGAAGGCCCATTCCAGCTGCAAGTATCCAGCCTGGATTACAACTCATTCATGGGTGTGATCGGCGTGGGTAAAATTACACGCGGAAAAATTACCGCCAACTCACAAGTCAAAGTCATTGACCGCGAAGGCAATATCCGCGCAGGCCGTATGTTGAAGCTGATGGGTTTCCACGGTCTGGATCGTATCGAAGTGCAAGAAGCGCAAGCGGGCGACATTATTGCGTTCTCCGGCCTTGACCCGTTGTACATTTCCGACACCGTATGTGACCCGGACAACGTCGAAATGCTGCCACCGTTGAGCGTCGATGAGCCTACCGTCAGCATGGTATTTCAGGTGAACACCTCGCCATTTGCGGGCAAGGAAGGCAAGTATGTCACCAGCCGTCAGATTCGTGACCGCCTGCACAAAGAGCTGGTGCATAACGTGGCCTTGCGCGTTGAAGATATGGAAGGCGCGGATAGATTCCGCGTGTCCGGCCGTGGTGAGCTGCATCTTTCGGTATTGATCGAAAACATGCGTCGTGAAGGTTTCGAGATGGGTGTCGGTCGTCCTGAAGTGATTATTCACGAAGTGAATGGCGTGAAGCAGGAGCCTTACGAGCAGTTGGTGGTGGATATTGAAGAGCAACACCAGGGCACGATCATGGAGAAGCTCGGTATCCGTCGCGGTGATTTGAAAAACATGGAGCCGGATGGCAAGGGTCGCGTGCGTTTGGAATACATTATTCCTTCACGCGGTTTGATCGGCTTCCGCACCGAGTTTTTGACTTCAACCCAGGGCACCGGTTTGATGTTCTCCGTATTCGATCATTATGGCGAATTCCGTCCCGGCACCATCGGTCAGCGTATCAATGGTGTGCTGATTGCCAACGAGACCGGCAAGGCGCTGGGCTTTGCGATTTTCAGCCTGCAAGAGCGTGG
>DYLI01000133.1 GCA_020722165.1 Halothiobacillus neapolitanus
GCATTGCCCGCCACCAGCAAATACGCCCCCGGCTCGCGCTTGCCGATGGCCTCCTTAATGGGAATCAGGCTGGTGATTGCATTGTTACGCTGCGCTTTCACGGCCATGCTGCCGCTCCACACCAAGCGGCCTTCGTCATCCGCAATCTGTTCGGCCTGGTAGGGATACATCGTGCGTTCATCAACAAAATTTTCGCGCATCCGCGCCAGCAGGCGGTCACCGACGCGATACAGCTTCAGGTTCAGCTTGTCCACATTCATGGTGGTGATTGGCAGACCTTCCTCATTATCCGTGGGCAAGACAAAGCCCGAACCAAGGCGCACGGAAGGCGCACGGTCGCCCAAGCTCAAGGGAAGCTGCACGCTATCAACCATTTTTAAGCCATCTTGGGCGGGCAGCCCGGCCAGTAGTTCAAGCTGGTATTCAACGCCAAAACTCAAACCGCTCAGGCACAAACGCGCTTCTTCAGTGCGTACATCGACTTTGACGGCGGGCTCAAGGCGCACAAAATCGGCATAGCGCACGCGCTCGTCCGATTGCAGCGGCGCAGAAAAAATCAGGCAAACTTCATTGACCTCACTGTTGGGGTCAATCAACAGGCGCTGGAAACGCAGCGCATCGCTCGATGGTTTTTGTGCGGGCGGTGCCGAAGAAGTTGTTATTGCGGTTAAATCACCGGAGCGCGGCGCGACGGGCGGCGAGCTTTGCGTGCTACTTGCTGCCGTTGAACGCGCAGGCGGCGTGTTCGCAGACTGAAAAGCAAAATAGGCCAGTGCGGCCAAAACCAGAGCGGCACTCGCCGCGAGAATCCTATTGCGCATGTTATCAACCCATTCAGCCCTGTTGTGCGCTGAGTGTTGACTAGGGATGTTGCAAGCGCAAGTCGATTGCAGCGTGCCGTGAAGAAAAACCGTAATAGGTCAACGCAAACGGGCTTTCAGAAGCTTAATTGAACCGTTGTGCAACATACCCCCAGCATCGGCAAAACGCCATTGCCCAAGCGCCAATCCATCCAACGTCCAGTCGCCCACCGCCCAGCGAATCAGGCGCAAAGTCGGGAAACCCACCGCCGCCGTCATGCGCCGCACCTGGCGATTGCGCCCCTCGCGCAGGGTCAGCTCCAGCCACGAGGTCGGAATGGCCTGACGAAAACGCACCGGCGGCGTGCGCGGCCACAACCAGGCGGGTTCATCAATACGCCGCGCCCCGGCGGGCAAGGTCAGGCCATCATTCAGCAGCACGCCGCGCGCCAGTTGCGCCAGCGCGGCATCCGTCACCTCGCCTTCGACCTGCGCCAGATAGGTTTTAGCCATTTTGTGACGCGGGTCGGCAATTTGCGCCTGCAAACGCCCATCATTGGTTAAGACAACCAGCCCCTCGCTATCCCGATCCAGCCGCCCGGCAGGGTAATAGCCTTTGTGCTCGACAAAATCGGCCAGCGTGGCGCGCCCCTCACCATCGGTAAATTGGCAGAGCACATCGAAGGGTTTATTCAGCAGGATAATCTTTGACATGCCGACATTGTGGCTGTTATGCGGGCATACACACAAACAATGGAATGAATCGGCGGGCTTCTTCGTCTTTTGTTTTGCGGACATGGTGGACACACACCATGCCGTTTCACCCTTAAAGGAGCAATAGCCATGTTTATACGCACCCTCGCCGCCGCCACGCTTGCATTTGGCCTCGCAGCACCCATGACTTTCAGCCCGACTTTCGCCGCCGAACCCGCTCCAAAAATCGAGCCAGTCAAGGTCGTCTATCACGTTAATGAAGGCATACAACAAGCCAGTCGTGCGATCGGCAATATCCGCAACCACCTAAACGCCGCGCCCGGCACAAAAATCGTGGTGGTCACCCATGGTCAGGGCATCGACTTCCTTCTGGACGGCGCGGAAAACGCTTCGGGAGCGCCGTTTGCCCCCTCCGTCAGTGAATTGAAGAGCCTCGGCGTAGAATTCCGCGTGTGCAACAACACCCTGGTTTCCCGTAAGATCGACCCCAAAAGCGTCATTGCCGAGGCATCCATCGTGCCCTCTGGCGTAGCCGAGACTGCCAATTTGCAAGCACGCGAAGGCTTCGTCTACCTCAAGCCATGATTTGCCAAAGTCTCATTTTTAGCCTTCAAGTCTAAGCAGCCAGTTCGCCCCAAGTTGCTTTTGCGACCATAAATAGGAAGTCCATCGCATGAAAAGCCGTCTGACACTTGTGGGGGCGTTCGTCGCCCTCGCCTGCACCAACTCCGCCCAAGCCACCAACTGGCTGCAAGTGCAGGGTAACGAACCCGCCAATGCTCCATTGTTTAAGCCATTTGGCTTCATTCAACCCACCTTCACGTTTATCGACGATAACCCGGTTACTGGCTTGCAGGGTGGCGCAGCTATCTACAACGGCCAAGATCAGGTGGCCAATCTGGTTGGCCCCGATTTAGAGGTCGGCAGTAAACTGCAACTCAACCGGGCAAGACTCGGCGCACGGGGTGTCCTTTCGCCGATTTCTGACAAAATCAACTACTTCTTTCTCACCGAAGTAGGCCGCAACGCGGTCACCGCCGAACATGACGTGATGATTACGGACGCATCAATGACGTTCAACTTTATCCCCGGCGCGCGCATTCGCGCGGGTCTGTTCAAGCTGCCCGCCGGCGAAGAAGCTCTGGTTGCAGTACACACCAGTTATCCCTACGTCTATTTCACCGGCATGAGCGAAAACTTGCTGGTGGAGCGTCAGGTCGCCCCAAGCACGGCTCCCGGTGCCGCACCGGTGGGATTAGCCAAGGCTCAAGTGACTAGCGGCGGCTCCGGCTTCCGCGATATTGGTGTGCAAGTCTACGACTGGTTCAACACGGGGCCGTGGGAGTTTTCTTATGCCGCCATGCTCTCAAACGGCGAGAGTATCGACCGGCTAGGCGACAGCGATGGCAACAAGGATCTCACCCTGCGCCTGCAAAGTTCCTACATCTTTGGCGGCAAGGGGCCGAACCGCGACGACCTGAGCGTGTACGTCTGGCGACAAGGTGGCGAGCGTCGCTTCGGCTCGCAGTATTATGATCGCGTGCGCGAAGGTGCTGGCTTTATGTTCCGTAAGGATGTCTATCGTCTGTCCGGCGAATACATCCAAGGCGAGGGCATGATCGCGGGCGGCCCCAATCCGCCCTTCACCACCGCGCCTTTCAATACCGTTGGCCTGGAAGATAAAGCGCACGGCTGGTATCTGGAGGGCGGCTGGCGCTTCCATCCCAAGTGGGAGTTGGATCTTCGGTATGAGCGCTTTGACCGCATGACCGAAAGCGCTGCCAATGAGCGGGAATTCAACACCACCACCCTCGGGGTGCAATACTTTATCAATGCGGATACACGGGTGACGGTGAATTATGAACTCCGCAGTGTCGAAGTCAGCAACCCTGAAGCCATCACACCCGCCGCCAATCGAGCCAATGCAATCACGATTGCCGATAATCTTGAAGACCGGGTGAGCGTGCAACTGACTTGGAAGTTCTGAAATTAACTCGCCGAGGGGCATGGCTCAGTCAAACCCCGGCTCTTTTGCGAGGATAACCCGATTGAATATCCTCGCCCTTTTTACCACCCCGTGCGAGCTGCGCGAAGCATTGAAGCAGCAGCGCGCGCGTCTCTATCGCATCGCTTACTCGTGGTGTCACGACGCGGCACTGGCCGAGGATCTGACCCAGGACACCCTGACAAGCGCATTGAAGCATACGAATCAGTTGCGAGAGACAGACCGCTTCGATCCCTGGCTGTTCAGCATCCTCGCCAACCGCTGGCGCGACCACCTGCGTAGTCAGCGCCCACACGAGGACATCGAGAAGCTGCTTGATATTCTGCCGGATGACAAGGACTCGCCCGAGCGCGCGGAGGAGCGTGGCGAGATCGTCGACCTGGTGCGTGCAGCCATCGCCCGGCTCACGCTCGGCCAGCGTGAGGTACTGACCTTGGTTGACTTGGAGGGAAGTTCCTATGCCGAGGTCAGCGAGATTCTCGCCATCCCG
>DYLI01000011.1 GCA_020722165.1 Halothiobacillus neapolitanus
GATACGCGATTGACCGAAACAAGCTTTTCGATCATGCCATCGCTAATTACATTATTGGCTTCAGCCTTCATCGTGACACCCTTTAGAATTTAAGCCCGTGCTCACGTGCCGAATCAGCTAACGCCTTGATACGACCATGATACTTGAAGCCAGAACGGTCAAATGCAACCACTTCGATACCGGCGGCTTTCGCTCGCTCGGCAATGATACGACCCACCGCAACTGCAGCATCGGTGTTACCGGTACTGGTTAAACCGACGCGGGTATCTGCGGACAACGTTGAAGCACTTGCAACGACATTCGATCCATCAGGTGAAATAATTTGCGCATAAATATGACGCGGTGTGCGGTTCACGCACAAACGCGGCATATTGAGTTCGCTCATTTTTGAGCGACTCTTTAATGAGCGACGCAGGCGCTGTTGTTTCTTGAGATTCATACTAAAACCCTTACTCTCTTACCTAATGACTAGGCATTACTTCTTCTTGGCTTCCTTACGGAAAATAGTTTCGCCCGCATATTTCACACCCTTACCCTTGTAGGGCTCGGGTGGACGGTAGCCGCGAATTTCAGCCGCAACCTGCCCCACAAGCTGCTTATCGATACCCTTTAGGACGATTTCAGTTTGTGTTGGGGTTTCAGCAGAAACACCCGCCGGAAGTGCGTAGTTAATTGGATGAGAGTAACCAAGAGACAAGTTAAGCACGGTACCTTGTGCCTGCGCACGATAGCCGACACCCACAAGCTGTAAACGACGCTCAAAACCAGTGGTCACACCAGTCACCATATTATTGGCAACGGCGCGCATGGTTCCAGCCAACGCATCAGCGGATTGAAGCTCTTGATTAGGCTCAAAGTGGATCACACCGTCTGTGATCTTCACGTTAACTTGCGAATGGATACGCAAATCATGTGCACCCTTCGGGCCTTTAACCCGGAGGAATTCACCATCCAGCACCACTTCGACGCCTTTGGGTACTGTGATTGGCTGTTTAGCAACTCGAGACATTTTAATTACCTTAAAAAATTAGCTAACCGTGCAGAGCACTTCGCCACCATGACCCGCTGCGCGAGCCTGGCGGTCGGTCATCACGCCCTGGGAGGTAGAAACAATGGCTACACCCAGACCGTTCAATACCTTGGGCAGCTCGGTTGAACCACGGAAGATACGCAATCCAGGGCGACTTACGCGCTGGATTTTTTCAATGACTGGACGGCCTTCATAATACTTCAGCTTGACAGTTACCACCGGGCGAACATCACCCACAACGATAAAGTCACTGATATAGCCTTCATCTTTCAAAACTTGGCAAATAGATACCTTAAGCTTTGAAGAGGGCATAGACACTTCGGTCTTGCCTGCCATCTGACCGTTACGCACACGGGTCAGCATATCGGCAATGGGATCACTCATACTCATAACATTACCTCAAGCTTACCAGCTAGCCTTACGCAGACCAGGCACATCGCCCTGCATGGTGTGTTCACGCAGCTTGCTACGACCAAGGCCGAACTTGCTATAAACACCATTAGGACGACCCGTGATTGCGCAACGATTACGCAGACGACATTTACTTGAATCGCGTGGAAGTTTGCTTAACTTAGCGTTAGCCAACATCAGCTCATCAAATGAAATGTCTGCCGCGAGGATAGTTTTCTTCAACTCAGCACGCTTAGCAGCATACTTTGCAACGAGCTTTTCGCGCTTGCTTTCGCGCATCAGCATTGATGTTTTTGCCATCTCTTTATCCTCAGCGACGGAATGGAAAGTCAAAAGCTTCAAGCAACGCGCGGGCATGATCGTCCGAGCTTGCAGAAGTTGTAATAGTGATATCCATACCACGCAGCATATCGATTTTGTCGTAATCAATTTCTGGGAAAATGATTTGCTCACGCACGCCCATACTGTAATTACCACGGCCATCAAATGACTTCGGGTTCAAACCACGGAAGTCACGGATACGCGGAGTAGTAATGTTAATCAAGCGGTCGAAAAACTCATACATTTGCTGACGACGCAAAGTTACCTTTACACCCAGCGGCATACCATCACGCAGCTTGAAACCAGCGATAGATTTACGTGCATAAGTCACAATCGGCTTTTGACCCGTAATTGCTGACATTTCAGCAACTGCGTTTTCAATCACTTTCTTGTCACGAGCAGAATCACCCAGCCCCATGTTCAGAGTGATTTTCTCTAAACGTGGAACAGCCATCACGTTGCTAATTTCGAGCTTCTCTTGAAGCTGCTTGACAACAGTCTGACGATAAAAATCTTGTAGTCTTGCCATTACCGCACCTTAGGCGTCAACGACTTCGCCGTTGGATTTGAAGAAACGCACTTTGCGTCCATCTTCCAACATGCGAAAGCCAACGCGATCCCCTTTCTGGGTCGCGGGATTAAACAACATTACGTTGGAAACCTGTACAGGCATTTCCTTGGTAATGATGCCACCTGCCACACCTGCCATCGGGTTGGGTTTTTGGTGCTTTTTGACCAAATTAATCCCCTGAACCACGATGCGGTTATCGGCTCCAACCTTCAGGACGGAGCCACGACGCCCCTTATCCTTGCCGGTAATTACGACGATTTCGTCGCCTTTACGAATTTTACGCATGAATTAGCACCCCAACCTTAGAGCACTTCGGGCGCGAGGGACACGATCTTCATGAACTTCTCGCCGCGCAGTTCGCGGGTCACTGGTCCAAAAATACGTGTGCCAATGGGCTCGAGTTTGTTATTCAAAATGACGGCCGCATTGCCATCAAAACGGATGACTGAACCGTCGGCGCGACGGATTCCTTTGGCAGTACGCACCACAACAGCGTTGTATACGTCGCCTTTCTTGACTTTGCCACGCGGAATCGCATCTTTGATGCTGACCTTGATAACATCGCCAACACCGGCGTAACGACGGTGCGAACCGCCCAACACCTTAATACACTGCACTTTCTTGGCACCGCTGTTGTCAGCAGCATCCAGCACGGATTGCATCTGAATCATGGATTAACCCTCAATCAGCGATGCAACGTTCAACAACGCGCACCAAGTTCCATGCCTTAGTTTTGGACATCGGCCGACATTCGACGATCTCCACCTTATCACCGGCACGCGATTCATTATTTTCATCATGCACATGCAGCTTGCTTGAGCGGGTCATGTACTTGCCATACACCGGATGCTTGACTCGACGTTCAATCAACACGGTAATCGACTTGTTCATTTTGTCGCTCACTACAGTACCCATGACGGTACTTTTGTTTGACTCAGACATCATCAGCCCTCCGCCTTCTCACCAAGAACCATCTTGATACGCGCGATTTCACGACGCACCAGACGAACTTGATGTGGCTTAACAGGCTGAGAAAGACCCGCCTGCATACGTAAGTTAAATTGCTCCTTGCGCAAGGCAAGCAGCTCCTGATTCAGCTCGTCTTTCGACTTACTACGAAGTTCAATAATGTTCATTACATAATCGTCCGGGTCACAAAGGTGGTTTTGACCGGGAGTTTGGCAGATGCCAAGCTAAAGGCTTCGCGCGCAACTTCCTCAGTAACACCTTCGATTTCATAAAGCATTTTTCCTGGCTGCACTTTGGCAACCCAATACTCAACACTACCCTTGCCTTTACCCATACGTACTTCGAGTGGCTTGGTGGTAATTGGCGTATCCGGGAAGATACGAATCCACAATTTACCACCACGCTTCACTTTACGGGTAATTGCACGACGTGCAGATTCAATTTGGCGCGAAGTCAGCTCACCGCGCTCAAGCGTTTTAAGACCGAATTCACCAAAGCTCACTTGGTTACCGACTTGAGCTAAGCCACGGTTCTTGCCCCTGAATTGCTTGCGGAATTTGGTTCTTTTTGGCAGTAACATCGTTTATACCTCAGACCTTAGCCTTTTTTGCCGCAGCGTCCTGGACACCAAAGACTTCGCCTTTGTAGACCAATACTTTCACGCCAATAATTCCGTACGTAGTTGCAGCTTCGGCAAAACCAAAATCAATGTCCGCACGCAAGGTATGCAAGGGAACACGCCCCTCACGAACCCACTCAACGCGAGCAATTTCTGCCCCGCCAAGACGACCTGACATGGTGATTTTGACGCCTTGAGCCCCTGCACGCATGGTGTTCTGCACTGAGCGCTTCATCGCTCGACGGAACATGATGCGTTTTTCCAACTGCTGGGTAATGCTTTCAGCAATCAGTTGAGCATCAAGTTCTGGCTTGCGAATTTCTTCGACGTTAACCTTAATGTTGGCAACATCAAGACCCAACATCGGAGCAACTTCAGCACGCAGGCGTTCAATGTCTTCGCCCTTCTTACCAATCACAATACCCGGACGCGCCGTGTGAATGGTTATGAAGGCGGAGCGCGCAGGGCGCTCGATGCGAATTTTGCTCACTGACGCGTGAGCAAGTTTCTTCTTCAGATAATTACGCACCTGAATATCATTATTCAGGTACTTGGCATACGTCTTACTATCTGCGAACCAAGTGGAATTCCAATCAGTTGAGATACCGAGGCGGAAACCTATTGGATGTACTTTATGACCCATGCGAATGTTCCCTTATTTCTCAGCGACAGTCACATTGATGTGACTGGTACGCTTCACGATGCGGTTTGCACGACCTTTAGCGCGCGCATGCAGTCGCTTCATCACAGGACCTTCGTCCACATGAATAACAGCAACGTGCAGCGCATCAATATCGGCACCTGCATTGTGTTCGGCATTGGCAATGGCCGACTGAATCACCTTGCTCACCAGGCCAGCGGCCTTTTTATTGGTGAACTTGAGGATTTGAAGGGCATCAGCCACATGCTTACCACGAATAAGATCCGCCACCAGACGAACCTTTTGCGGTGAAATATGCGCGTTTTTATGACTAGCTACAGCTTGCATCACATCACTCCTTAGCGCTTGGCTTTCTTGTCCGCCACGTGTCCCTTGAAGGTACGCGTGGGGGAGAATTCGCCGAGCTTATGACCAACCATCTGCTCAGTCACCATGACTGGCACATGCTGCTTGCCGTTATGCACAGCGAAGGTCAGACCGACCATGGCTGGCATGATCATAGAGCGACGTGACCAGGTTTTAATGGGACGCTTATTGCCCGCCTGGACTGCGTCCTCAACCTTCTTGAAAAGATGGTGGTCCACGAATGGACCTTTTTTCAATGAACGTGGCACCTTAAACTCCCTCGATTACTTCGTGCGGCGACGCACGATGAATTTATCAGTACGCTTGTTGTTACGTGTTTTGTAACCCTTGGTCGGAACGCCCCAAGGAGTCACCGGATGGCGACCACCTGAAGTACGACCTTCACCACCACCATGCGGGTGATCGACCGGGTTCATAACCACACCACGCACCGTTGGACGAATACCCAACCAGCGCTTGGCACCTGCTTTACCATAGTTACGCAAGTTATGTTCATGATTACTCACCTCACCCAAAGTGGCGCGGCAATCCACATGAACCTTACGCATTTCGCCGGAACGCAAGCGCACGGTGGCATAGGCGCCTTCACGTGCAACAAGCTGCGCCGATGTACCTGCACTGCGTACCATTTGCGCGCCACGACCAGGCTTCAACTCAATCGCATGGATGGTTGAACCGACCGGGATATTACGCAATGGCATGCAGTTGCCAGGCTTGATCGGTGAATCGGTACCTGAATGGATCGCGTCACCCACCTTGCTGCCTTTCGGGGCAAGAATGTAACGACGTTCACCATCCGCATACTTCAACAACGCGATATGCGCCGTGCGGTTTGGATCATGCTCAACACGCTCAATGACCGCTGGAATGCCGTCCTTGTCACGCTTGAAGTCAACAATACGATACTGCTGCTTATGACCGCCGCCGATATGACGAACGGTAATACGACCGTAGTGGTTACGACCGCCAGACTTAGATTTTTTTTCCATCAAGGGAGCCCAGGGCTCGCCTTTCCACAGATGGGATTTATCGATCATCACCGCGCCACGGCGGCCCGGTGAAGTCGGTTTTGCTTTTTTAAGAGCCATGACTCTCGAACCTCGTGTGCTTAGGCGCCAACGCCGTAATCAATGGTCTGGCCTGTAGCCAGCTTGACATAAGCCTTTTTCCAAGCTTTGCGCGAGCCTTCTTTGGCACGGAAACGCTTAAGCTTAGGCTTAACGTTCAGTACGCGAACCTGCTCGACAGTCACTTTGAACAAGGTCTCAACCGCCATCTTGATTTCGTCCTTGGTCGCATCGGTCGCAACCTTGAACACATGCTGACCAAAGTCAGCGTTCACCAATGAGGCTTTTTCTGTTACCTGCGGGGCACGCAGAATTTGTAGGATGCGCTCTGCATTCATGACAGCCACTCCTCAACCATTTTCAGCGCTGCTGCGGTGATAACGACATAATCCGAACCCACAAGGCTCACGGGATCAAGCGAGAGAGGGTCAAGAACACCCACATCACCCAAGTTACGCGAAGCTAGATACAGATTTTCACTTACTGCATCAGGAACCAGCAGAGTCACCCCTGACAAGCCCATAGCCAGCAACATGGAAACCACGAGCTTGGTTTTTGGCGCTTCAACATCAATTGAATCAACCACCACCAAACGATCCTGACGAATCAGCTCGGAGAAAATCGAACTCATCGCAACACGATAAGCCTTACGATTGATCTTCTGCTCATAGTTACGTGGCTGCGCAGCGAATGCACGGCCACCCGTACGCCAGATCGGGCTACGGGTCGTACCCGCACGCGCACGACCAGTACCTTTCTGCTTCCACGGCTTGATGCCGCCGCCACTGACTTCAGAGCGGGTTTTTTGCTTCTTAGTACCCTGACGCGCCGCTGCCATGTAAGCAACCACGGCCTGATGCACCAGACCTTCATTAAACTCACGCCCAAAAACGCCATCAGCAAGTTGCAAAGAACCGCCAGCTTTAAGTTTAATTTCCATTATTTAGCCCCTCCATTCCTGGAAGAGGTCTTCGCCTTCATTGACGGGCGCACGATCAAATCGCCACCTTCGGAGCCTGGAACCGCGCCCTTAACGAGCAGCAGACCACGACCTGCATCGATGCGCACCACAGTGAGATTTTGTGCAGTTACGCGCTCATCACCCATGTGACCCGACATCTTCTTACCTTTCCATACACGACCCGGCGTCTGACGCTGACCAATGGAACCCGGAACACGGTGCGAACGCGAGTTACCGTGGGTTGCATCCTGCATATGGAAATTGTGACGCTTAACCGTACCCTGGAAACCCTTACCAATACTGGTACCAGTGACATCCACGGCCTGACCCGCCTCAAAAAACTCAACAGAAATCTCTGCACCCGGAACGTACTGACTCAGCACATCCCCAGCTACACGAAATTCCCACATACCACGACCTGCCTCAACACCCGCTTTCGCAAAATGCCCAGCAGCCGCAGACGTAACACGGGATGCACGACGCACACCCGTGGTCACTTGAAGTGCCTCATAACCGTCAACATCAAGGCTCTTCACCTGAGTCACACGATTTGGCAACACCTCAATAACAGTGACCGCTACCGACAAACCTGCGTCATCAAAAACGCGAGTCATGCCGACCTTACGACCAACAACACCTAGCGACATGATTATTCCTCGTTACAGCGCCAATTACGATTGACCAGCGCCTTACCTAATTCAATCACCAACACATTCAACATCGACCAAAAACACTGACCCGGAGGACTAAAAAGCACTCCGGGTCGAGTAAGTTTGCAACTATAACAGACTTTTTTTAATTAGTTAAGCTTGATTTGCACATCTACGCCAGCAGCGAGATCTAACTTCATCAATGCATCAACTGTTTTGTCTGTAGGGTCAACAATTTCGAGCAAACGCTTGTGAGTCAACAGTTCATACTGATCGCGCGCATCTTTGTTGACGTGCGGAGAAGTAAGGACGGTAAAACGCTCAATTTTGGTTGGAAGGGGGATAGGGCCCTTCACACGAGCACCACTGCGCTTGGCCGAATCAACAATCTCGCCAGCCGAACGATCAATCAAACGATGATCGAAAGACTTCAGACGGATACGAATAGTTTGCTTAGCCATGACTACTTATACTCAAAAAGAACTTACAAACCTTGTCTTACACAAGGATTTTGGCAACAACACCTGCGCCCACGGTACGACCGCCTTCGCGAATCGCGAAGCGCAGGCCTTCTTCCATCGCAATGGGGTTGATCAGAGTGACGGTCATCGCGACGTTGTCACCTGGCATGACCATTTCGACACCTTCGGGCAACTGGCATGCGCCAGTCACGTCGGTGGTGCGGAAGTAGAACTGGGGACGGTAGTTGTTGAAGAACGGGGTGTGACGTCCGCCTTCTTCTTTGCTCAGTACGTAAACTTCGCATTCGAACTTGGTGTGTGGCTTGATGGTGCCTGGCTTGCACAGAACCTGACCGCGCTCAACGTCGTCACGCTTGGTGCCGCGCAGCAGCAGACCCACGTTGTCTCCAGCTTGACCTTGGTCAAGCAGTTTGCGGAACATTTCAACGCCGGTGACGGTGCTGCTTTGGGTGTCACGGATACCGACAATCTCGATGGGTTCGCCAACCTTGATGATGCCGCGCTCAACACGTCCGGTCACTACGGTGCCACGACCGGAGATGGAGAAGACATCTTCCACCGGCATCAGGAAGGTGCCATCAACAGCACGCTCTGGGTCAGGGATGTAACTATCCAGCGCTTCAAGCAACTTGAGAACTGAGGGCACACCAACGGGTGATGTGTCGCCTTGCAGTGCCTTGAGTGCTGAGCCAGTGACGATGGGGGTGTCGTCGCCTGGGAAGTCGTACTTGTCGAGCAACTCGCGCAGTTCCATTTCAACCAGTTCAAGCAGTTCAGCATCATCCACCATGTCAGCCTTGTTCAGGAAAACAACGATGTAGGGTACGCCGACCTGACGCGAGAGCAGGATGTGCTCGCGGGTCTGTGGCATGGGGCCGTCGGCGGCGGAGCAAACCAGGATCGCGCCGTCCATTTGCGCAGCACCGGTAATCATGTTTTTGACGTAGTCGGCGTGACCTGGGCAGTCAACGTGGGCGTAGTGGCGCTTGGCAGACTCATATTCCACGTGTGAGGTGGAGATGGTGATACCACGCGCTTTTTCTTCCGGTGCCTTGTCAATTTCGTCAAAGGCGCGCAGTTCGCCGCCGAAAGTTTCTGCCGCCACCTTGGTCAGGGCTGCGGTCAATGTGGTCTTGCCGTGGTCAACGTGACCAATGGTTCCAACGTTGACGTGCGGCTTGGTACGCTCAAATTTACTCTTGGCCATTTCAAAAAAACCTCAAATTATCTAAAAAATTAACCCTTTACGCTCTTGATGACCGCATCAGTCACGTTGCGTGGTGCTTCCTGATATTTCGCAAACTCCATGGAATAACTTGCACGACCCTGGGTCGCAGAACGCAAATCCGTGGCGTAGCCGAACATCTCTGAAAGTGGCACTTCGGTTTTAATCTTCTTGATTCCACCAAAACCATCTTCCATCCCGAGAACCATACCGCGACGACGGTTAATATCACCGATCACATCACCCATATAGTCCTCAGGAGTCTCAACTTCGACCGCCATGATAGGCTCAAGCAACACTGGATTGGCCTTGGCCGCACCTTCTTTAACACCCATCGAGGCAGCGACCTTGAACGCCATTTCGTTGGAGTCAACGTCGTGGTAGGAACCATCAAACAGCGTGACCTTGACATCAACAACCGGGAAGCCGGCAATAACGCCATTCTTCAGCGCCTCTTCGGCACCCTTGCCCACAGCAGGGATGTACTCACGCGGAACCACACCACCCACAATGGCGTTGATGAATTCAAAACCCTTGCCTTCTTCATTGGGCTCGATCTTCAACCAAACATGACCATATTGACCACGACCACCGGATTGACGAACAAACTTACCTTCCTGCTCAACAGTGGCTCGAATGGTTTCACGATAGGCCACCTGCGGCTTACCTGTATTGGCTTCAACCTTGAACTCGCGCTTCATGCGATCAACGATGATCTCAAGATGCAGCTCACCCATGCCTGAAATGATGGTCTGCCCGGTTTCTTCATCGGTATGCACGCGGAAGGAAGGATCTTCACCGGCCAACTTGGACAGCGCGATACCCATTTTCTCCTGGTCTGGCTTGGTCTTCGGCTCTACAGCAATGGAAATCACCGGCTCGGGGAAAACCATGCGCTCAAGAACAATGATATTCGCTTGATCGCACAATGTATCGCCCGTCGTGACGTTCTTCAGGCCTACCGCAGCAGCAATATCGCCCGCACGTACTTCCTTAATTTCTTCGCGTGAGTTGGCGTGCATCTGCACCAAGCGACCGATACGCTCACGGCTTTGCTTGACCGAGTTATACACACCGTCGCCGGTATTCAGTACACCCGAGTAAACACGAATAAAGGTCAAGGTTCCCACAAATGGGTCAGTCATGATCTTAAAGGCCAAGGCCGCAAAAGGCTGGTCATCGGCTGCATGACACTCCGTCGCATCGCCGTTCTCTAGCTCACCTTTAATGGCAGGAACATCGGTTGGCGCGGGCAGGAAGTCAACAACAGCATCCAACATGCGCTGTACGCCCTTGTTCTTAAAGGCCGAACCACACAATGCCGGAATGATTTCATTCTTCAAGGTGCGCTCACGCAGACCGAACTGAATTTCTTCATTGCTTAGCGCGCCGCCTTCAAGATACTTCTCCATCAGCTCTTCACTGGCTTCGGCAGCAGCCTCGACCATCAGCTCACGATACTTTTCGCATTCCGCCTGCATGTCCTCAGGGATAGGACGCACATCGTAGGTCATACCCTTATCGGCTTCGTTCCAGTAAATGGCGTGCATTTTCAGCAAATCAACCACACCCTGGAATGTCTCTTCCGCACCAATTGGCAACACTACAGGCACCGGGTTCGCACCGAGACGCGCCTTGAGCTGCTCCATCACGCGCAAAAAGTTCGCACCTGCACGATCCATCTTGTTAACGAAGGCAATGCGAGGAACCTTGTATTTGTTGGCCTGACGCCAAACAGTCTCTGACTGCGGCTGTACACCACCGACCGCACACAAAACAAATACCGTACCATCTAACACACGCAGGGAGCGCTCAACTTCGATGGTGAAGTCAACGTGCCCTGGGGTGTCAATCACATTGAAACGGTGCTGCGGGAACTGCTTGTCCATACCACTCCAGAAGGTGGTAATTGCGGCAGAAGTAATGGTGATACCACGTTCCTGCTCTTGCTCCATCCAGTCTGTCGTTGCCGCACCTTCATGCACCTCACCGATCTTATGTGAAAGACCGGTGTAGAACAGAATACGCTCAGATGTAGTTGTTTTTCCGGCATCGATGTGAGCCATGATGCCAAAGTTACGATATAGCTCTAGCGGTGTTGTACGCGCCATAAAATCAGACCTCGTGCCATTTACTTAGTAGAAAAAGAATTACCAACGGAAATGTGCAAAGGCCTTGTTAGCCTCGGCCATGCGGTGCGTGTCTTCACGCTTCTTCACGGCCGAGCCGCGATTTTCAGCGGCATCCATCAGCTCACCAGCCAAACGGTTTTTCATATCCTTTTCGCCGCGCTTGCGCGCCGCTTCGATAATCCAACGCATGGCAAGCGAAGTACGGCGCACAGGACGCACCTCAACCGGAACCTGGTAGTTTGCGCCACCTACGCGACGAGATTTAACTTCGACCGCAGGGGCGACGTTATCAAGCGCACGATTGACCAGATCAACTGCATCAGGCTTGCCCTTGGACAGCATGGTGTCAATGGCACCATACATGATGCCTTCGGCGACCGACTTTTTACCGTCGAGCATAATCATGTTCACAAACTTGGTGAGCATGGTGTTGTGATATTTGGGGTCAGGCAGAACCTGACGCACCGGGACTTCACGTCTTCTTGGCATTTCAACGTACCTTGGAAAAAATTATTTCTTCGGGCGCTTGGCGCCGTACTTGGAGCGACCCTGACGGCGCTTGGATACACCCTGGCAGTCCAAAGAACCGCGCACGATGTGATAACGCACACCTGGCAAATCCTTCACACGACCACCGCGAATAAGCACAACGCTGTGCTCTTGCAGGTTGTGGCCTTCACCACCGATGTAGCCAATGACTTCAAAGCCATTGGTAAGACGAACTTTTGCTACTTTACGCAGTGCCGAGTTCGGTTTCTTCGGCGTAGTGGTGTAAACACGTGTACACACACCACGACGCTGGGGGCAAGCCTGCATGGCAGGAACCTTGGACTTCTCGGTCAAAGCTTCCCGAGGCTTGCGCACCAGCTGATTAACTGTCGCCATTAAAATTACTCCAACCAAAAATTATGCAAAGCAGGCGTAAAGCCGCATTGAAAGGGTGCGCATTCTAGGGCGCATACACATCCTTGTCAATGTCAATATCACGCCTCATTATCCGCCATTGATTTGGCATCGGATTCGTTGCCCTGTGTGGCATCACTTCCAAAACCACCCAGACCCAGTGCGACTTCGGCACTTCGACGCTGCGCACGACGGAGTTGGTGATGAGCCAAACCCGTACCTGCGGGGATCAAGCGTCCCACGATCACGTTTTCCTTCAGACCGCGTAAAGGATCGGTCGCGCCACGCACAGAGGACTCGGTGAGTACACGCGTTGTTTCCTGGAACGAAGCCGCTGAAACAAAGGATTCGGTGACCAAGGAGGCCTTTGTAATACCAAGCAGCATCGGCTGGTAATGCGCAGGCATTTTTCCTTTTTCCATCAAATGACGGTTTTCTTCCATCAACCGTGCCTTATCGACTTGATCGCCAAGAATATAATTGGAATCACCGACTTCACTGATTTCAACCTTGCGCAACATTTGACGCACGATCAATTCAATGTGTTTGTCGTTGATTTTTACACCTTGCAGGCGATACACATCCTGAACTTCCTTGCTCAAATAGGAAGACATGGCCTCAACTCCGCGCAGGCGCAGAATGTCATGCGGACTGAGTTCACCATCCACAATAACTTCACCACGGTTGACATGCTCACCCTCGAACACGTTGACCTGACGCCATTTTGGAATCAGCTCTTCGTGGGTATCGCCGCCTTCCATCGTAATGACGATGCGCTGCTTGCCCTTGGTCTCCTTGCCGAAGCTGATAATGCCGCTGACTTCCGCCAAGATGGCGGTTTCTTTCGGCTTACGCGCCTCAAACAAGTCGGCCACACGCGGCAGACCACCGGTAATGTCGCGTGTCTTCGAGCTTTCTTGCGGGATACGTGCCACGAAGTCACCTACATCCACACGATCGCCATCGTTCAAGCTGACAATCGCACGCCCTGGCATGAAATAGTTGGCAGGCAAATCAGTACCGGCAAGCTTCAGATCCTTACCGTGCTCATCTACCAGTTTAACGATAGGACGCAGCTCTTTCGCTGTACCGGCACGTTGCTTGGGATCAGTAATTTCCTTCGACGATAGACCGGTAATTTCATCCGTTTGCGAGTTGACCGTTACGCCTTCCACGAAGTCGATGAAACGCACAAAACCGGCCACTTCAGTCACGATGGGATGGGTGTGCGGATCCCATACCGCCATGGTGCTGCCCGCAGCAACATGCTGGTTCTCCTTGACACGAATCACCGCACCATAAGGAATTTTGTAACGTTCACGTTCGCGACCCTGATCGTCCACCAGACCGATTTCTCCGGAGCGCGAGACCGCCACTAGGAATCCATCGCGGTTGGTAATCATCTTCACGTTGTGGAAACGTGCTGAACCCGCACTCTTGTTTTCTACACTGCTAATCGCAGCCGAACGAGAGGCCGCACCACCAATGTGGAAGGTACGCATGGTGAGCTGGGTTCCCGGCTCGCCAATCGACTGCGCGGCCATAACACCCACGGCTTCACCGACGTTAACCATGTGTCCACGCGCCAAATCACGACCGTAGCACTTGGAGCACACGCCATAGCGCGCCTCACAGCTGATCGTAGAACGCACCCAGACTTCATCCACGCCCGCCGCTTCGATTTTACGCACCAGCGCTTCATCCAGCAGTGTATTCGCCGCAATCAGCGTCGTGTTACTCCCTGGCAAAAGCACATCTTTCGAGGCTACACGACCCAGAATACGATCTGCCAAAGGCTCAACCACATCCCCGCCTTCAATCATTGGGGTCATGCGCAAGCCGTCATTGGTGGTGCCGCAATCCTCAATGGTAATCACCATATCCTGCGCCACATCCACCAAACGACGCGTCAAGTAACCGGAGTTAGCTGTCTTCAGTGCGGTATCGGCCAAACCTTTACGCGCACCATGCGTAGAAATGAAGTACTGAATTACGTTCAGACCTTCACGGAAGTTGGCGGTAATCGGCGTTTCAATGATCGAGCCATCAGGCTTGGCCATCAAGCCACGCATACCGGCAAGCTGACGAATCTGCGCCACCGAGCCCCGCGCACCCGAATCGGCCATCATATAAATGGCATTGAACGAGTTTTGCGTCACTTCATTGCCTTGCGCATCAATGACTTGCTCAACGCTCAGGCCGCTCATCATCGCCTTGGTCAATTGATCGTTGGCACGCGACCAAATGTCCACCACTTTGTTGTAGCGCTCGCCTTGAGTCACCAGACCTTCGTTGTACTGCTGCTGAATACCCTTCACTTCGGTTTCGGCTTCAGCAAGAATGGCAGGCTTCTGATCAGGAACACGCATATCGTCCGAGCAAATTGAAATACCCGAGCGTGCCGCAAAGCGGAAGCCGGTGTACATCAACTGGTCGGCGAACACGACCGTTTCCTTGATGCCAAGATGACGGTAAACATAGTTGAGCAAGCCGGAAATAGCTTTCTTGCCCATATCCTTGTTCACCAGCTCATAAGGCACGCCGGGCGGCACTACGCGGTACAGCAGCGCACGACCCACGGAGGTTTCAATCAAGGAACGCACCGGCACAAGTTCGCCAGTTTCATTGCGCTTGTGCTCCGTGATACGTACCTTGACGCGTGTACCCAACTGCACCTGATCGGTGTCATAGGCCCGCTGGACTTCATCCAAATCGGCCAGCACCAGACCTTCGCCCTTGCCGTTGGTGCGCGCACGAGTCATGTAGTAGATGCCGAGCACGATGTCCTGCGACGGTACGATAATCGGGTCGCCATTAGCGGGAGAAAGCACATTATTGGTCGAAAGCATCAGCGTGCGTGCTTCGAGTTGCGCTTCCAGTGACAACGGCACGTGGACTGCCATTTGGTCGCCGTCGAAGTCGGCGTTGAACGCCGAGCACACCAGCGGGTGCAACTGAATCGCCTTGCCTTCAATCAGGATCGGCTCAAATGCCTGGATACCCAAACGGTGCAGCGTCGGCGCACGGTTCAACATCACCGGATGCTCGCGGATGACCTCATCCAATACGTCCCAGACCTCCGGGCCTTCGCGCTCAACCAGCTTCTTCGCCGCCTTGATCGTGGTGGCAAGGCCACGACGCACCAACTTGGAGAAAATAAACGGCTTGAACAGTTCCAGCGCCATTTTCTTGGGCAGGCCGCACTGATGCAGGCGCAGGGTTGGCCCCACCACGATCACGGAACGACCGGAGTAATCCACCCGCTTACCGAGCAGGTTCTGACGGAAGCGGCCTTGCTTGCCCTTAATCATGTCAGCCAGCGACTTGAGCGGACGTTTGTTGTTGCCGGTAATGGCGCGGCCACGACGACCGTTATCCAGCAGCGCATCGACAGATTCCTGCAACATGCGCTTTTCGTTGCGGACGATAATATCCGGCGCATTCAGCTCCAACAGACGCTTGAGGCGGTTGTTGCGGTTAATCACGCGGCGATACAAATCGTTCAAGTCCGAAGTCGCAAAACGACCACCATCCAGCGGCACCAGCGGACGCAGATCGGGCGGCAACACCGGCAGCACAGTCAGAATCATCCATTCCGGCTTATTGCCCGACTCGACAAAGGCTTCAATTAACTTGAGGCGCTTGGAGATGCGCTTGATTTTGGTTTCAGAACCGGTTTCACCCAATTCCTCACGCAGGCGCATGGCTTCTTCTTTCAGGTTGCGCTTGGCCAGAATGCCGTACAGGGCTTCCGCACCCATACGCGCTTCAAATTCGTCGCCATACTGATCCATGGCATCAAGATATTCGTCATCATTGAGCAACTGACCCTTTTGCAGCGGGGTCAAACCCGGTTCAGTCACCATGAAGGATTCGAAGTACAGCACTTTTTCAATGTCGCGCAAGGTCATATCCAGCATCAAACCAATGCGCGAAGGCAGCGACTTGAGGAACCAGATGTGCGCACACGGTGCGGCCAGTTCAATATGCCCCATGCGCTCGCGGCGCACTTTGGATAAGGTCACTTCCACGCCACACTTCTCGCACACCACGCCGCGATGCTTCAAACGCTTGTATTTACCGCACAAGCACTCGTAGTCCTTGACCGGGCCAAAGATTTTGGCGCAGAACAGACCATCACGCTCCGGCTTGAAGGTACGGTAGTTAATCGTTTCCGGTTTTTTCACTTCACCAAACGACCATGAGCGAATCATGTCCGGCGAGGGCAAGGACACCTTGATAAAGTCAAAATCATCTTCCGCAGCCTGCGGTTTCATCAAACTAAGTAATTCTTTCATAACGTATTCTCACCCATGCAACCAACGACGCAGCTTGAAGTGGTGTGCTTTACGCACACCATGTTTTCAACACAACAGCTTTAGTTGTCTTGTTCCAGTTCGATATTCAGACCCAAGGAACGGATTTCGCGCAACAGCACGTTGAACGACTCCGGCATACTCGCTTCCATCTGATGATTGCCGTCCACGATGTTCTTGTACATCTTGTTACGACCATTCACATCATCCGACTTCACGGTCAACATTTCCTGCAAGGTGTAAGCCGCGCCGTAAGCTTCCAAGGCCCAGACTTCCATCTCCCCGAAACGCTGGCCGCCGAACTGTGCCTTACCACCCAGCGGCTGCTGCGTGACCAGGCTGTACGGGCCGGTGGAACGCGCGTGCATCTTGTCATCGACCAAGTGGTTGAGCTTGAGCATGTACATGTAACCCACGGTGGTGGTGCGCTCAAACGGCATACCCGTGCGTCCATCATAAAGCTGCATCTGACCACTGGACGGACGACCCGCCAATTCCAACATGCGTTTGATTTCTGCTTCGTTGGCGCCCTCAAATACCGGGGTTGCCATCGGGATGCCTTTGCGCAGGTTTTGCGCCAAGGTGATGAGCTCATCATCCGTCAACGCATCAAGATCGACTTCCTTATCGCCACGGTGGTTGTACACCTGCTCAAGGAAGGCGCGAATCTCGCTCAGTTGCTTGCTGCGCTCCAGTTGCAGCATGTCGTTGATCTTGTCGCCCAAGCCGCGCGCCGCCCAACCAAGGTGAACTTCAAGAATCTGACCAATGTTCATACGCGAAGGTACGCCCAGCGGGTTCAGACAGATGTCCACTGCCTTGCCGTCCTCCATGTAGGGCATGTCTTCTTCAGGCACGATCATGGAGACCACACCCTTGTTACCGTGACGACCCGCCATCTTGTCACCCGGCTGAATGCGGCGTTTCACCGCCACATACACCTTGACCATTTTCAGCACGCCAGGCGCCAAATCGTCGCCCTGCTGGATTTTGGCCTTCTTATCGGCAAACTGACGGTCAGCTTCCTTACGCTGCTCGTCGAGCTGGGTTTTGAAGGTTTCAAGTTCAGCGGCGGCATCATCATTGGCCAAACGAATATCAAACCACTGTTCGCGCTTGATTTTGGCGATCCCCGCCGGGGTGATTTTCTTGCCTGGCTCGATGCCAGCGCCACCGTCAGCAACTTTACCGAGCAACATCGATTCCACGCGCTGGAAAATGTCGTTTTCGATAATGCGCATCCGATCCTTGATGTTCTTACGCACCTGATCGAGGTCAGCTTCTTCAATCGCCTTGGCGCGATCGTCTTTTTCCACGCCATCGCGGGTAAAGACGCGCACATCAATCACTGTACCTTCCATGCCCGCGCCGACGCGCAAGGAGGTATCTTTCACGTCAGATGCCTTCTCGCCGAAGATGGCACGCAACAACTTCTCTTCCGGAGTGAGTTGCGACTCGCCCTTGGGCGTAACCTTGCCGACCAAAATATCGCCGGGGCGAACTTCAGCACCGACATACACCACGCCGGATTCGTCCAGCTTGTTGAGCAAGCTTTCCGCCACATTAGGAATGTCGGCGGTGATGTCCTCAGGCCCAAGTTTGGTATCACGCGCCACGCAAGTCATTTCTTCGATGTGAATCGAAGTAAAACGGTCTTCCTTCAGCACGCGCTCAGACAGCAAAATGGAGTCTTCGAAGTTGTAGCCGTTCCATGGCATAAACGCGACCAGCATGTTCTGACCAATGGCCAGCTCACCCAAGTCAACCGAAGCACCGTCCGCCAGAACATCGCCTTTGGCAATCACTTCACCATCACTGACGATCGGACGCTGATTCATGCAGGTGTTCTGGTTGGAGCGGGTGTACTTGGTCAGATTGTAAATATCCACACCAATTTCACCGGACATGGTTTCTTCGTCGTTGACGCGCACCACGATACGGGTTGCATCCACACGTTCAACCACACCGCCACGACGCGCCACCACAGATGCGCCGGAGTCCACTGCCACCACACGCTCCATGCCCGTACCAACCAGCGGCTTGTCCGCACGCAAGCAAGGTACGGCCTGACGCTGCATGTTCGCTCCCATCAGGGCACGGTTGGCATCGTCATGTTCCAGGAATGGGATCAGTGAAGCCGCTACAGACACCACCTGCTTAGGCGAAATGTCCATGTACTGCACATCTTGCGGCGCGGTTAACGGGAAATCACCTGCCTGACGGCAGGCCACCAACTCGTCCAGCAAGTTGCCATCGGCATCCAGACGAGCGTTGGCCTGCGCGATCAGATACTGACCTTCCTCAATCGCCGAGAGGTAATCCACATCGTCGGTCGCACGGCCATCGACCACTCGGCGGTAAGGTGTTTCCAGGAAGCCGTAATGGTTGGTACGCGCATACACCGCCAACGAGTTAATCAGACCAATGTTGGGGCCTTCCGGCGTCTCAATCGGGCAGACACGACCATAATGGGTTGGGTGTACGTCGCGAACTTCAAAACCGGCGCGCTCACGGGTCAAGCCTCCTGGCCCAAGCGCAGAAATACGACGCTTGTGAGTCACTTCCGACAGCGGGTTGTTCTGATCCATAAACTGCGAGAGCTGGGATGAACCGAAGAACTCTTTAATCGCTGCCGCAACCGGCTTGGCGTTAATCAAATCCTGCGGCATCAAGCCTTCGCTTTCGGCCAGAGCCAAACGATCCTTGACCGCACGTTCGACACGCACCAAGCCGATGCGGAAGACGTTCTCCGCCATCTCGCCCACCGAGCGAATGCGACGATTGCCCAAGTGGTCAATGTCATCAACCCCACCGTTGCCGTTGCGGATACCCACCAGCACCTTGATAACTTCTAGGATGTCTTCCTTGCTCAAGATACCGGAGCCGGTCACTTCTTCACGACCCACGCGGCGGTTGAACTTCATCCGGCCAACATTGGACAGATCGTAGCGATCTTCGGAGAAAAACAGGCTATTGAACAAGGTTTCAGCCGAGTCTTTGGTCGGAGGCTCACCCGGACGCATCATGCGGTAAATTTCAATCAACGCCTCAAGCTGCGAAGTTGACGAATCAGCGCGCATGGTGGTTGAAATAAACGGACCGTGATCAACTTCATTGAAGTAGATGGTACGCAGTTCGTTGATTCCCGCTTCACGCATATTGGCCAGCAACTCGGGCGTGACCAGATCGTTGGCACTCGCCAGTAATTCACCACTGCGCGTATCCACCACGGCATGCGCCAAGGTTTGACCCAGCAAGAACTCCACCGGTGCAATTTGCGCACCGACTTCGGCTTTCTTGAGTTCACGCAAGTGCTTGGAGGTGATTCGGCGGCCCGCTTCGACCAGCACGGTCTCGCCAACTTTAATGTCAAACGGAGCGTTCTCGCCTTTTAGGCGATCAATCACCAAATCAACTTTAACTTCAGTCGCAGAAAGCAAGGTGAAATGCGTGGTTTCGAAGAAGATGCCCAGCATTTCCTCATTGGTCATGCCCATAGCACGCATAATAATGGTCACCGGCAACTTGCGGCGACGGTCAATACGCGCATACACAAGATCCTTGTGATCGAACTCGAAGTCCAGCCACGAGCCACGGTAAGGAATAATCCGTGCGGAAAATAGAATCTTGCCTGATGAATGCGTCTTACCGCGATCCGAGTCAAAGAACACACCCGGCGAACGGTGTAGTTGTGACACCACTACGCGCTCAGTACCGTTAATCACAAAGGTTCCGGTTTCGGTCATGAGCGGAAGCTCACCCATGTAAACTTCTTGTTCACGCACATCCTTGACACTTGGGCTGCCCGCCGGAGCTTCACGGTTGTGGATCATCAAACGCATTTTGACGCGCAGCGGTGCCGCGTAGGTCAAACCACGAATCTGGCATTCCTTCACGTCAAAAGCTGGCTCACCCAGGCGGAAGCTCACATAATCAATCGACGCACTACCCGAGTGGCTGGACAGTGGAAATACCGAACTCAGCGCCGCGTGCAAGCCGAGTGCATTGGGGTTACTGGCATCGTGTTGCAAGAACTCACGATAGGAATTAACTTGCGTCGCGAGTAGATTGGGTATTTCCAAAATGGAAATACGCTTACCGAAATCCTTACGGATACGTTTCTTCTCGGTGATGGAGTACGACATCGATTACCTCTGCGTTCACAGTTTCGTATAGAGTTTCGAACCGACCAAAGCCACACGGCTCTGGTCACGGATGATTCTTGAAATGCCTAGGTGCTGAACATGCACTAGCCATTACAACAAGCATCCAAAGTGCTGTTTCAGGGAAGCAAAAAAGGCCGGCGGCACAAAGCCACCAGCCATCTGCCTGTTCACACCCAAAAGCATGCCCAGGTTCAGTTCCTCGAATTACTTGATGTCGACCTTAGCGCCGGCTTCTTCAAGCTTCTTCTTCATTGCTTCAGCATCAGCCTTGGCAATGCCTTCCTTAACGGTGACAGGCGCGCTTTCAACCATGTCTTTGGCTTCTTTCAAGCCAAGACCGGTGATTTCACGCACGGCCTTAATCACGCCAACTTTGTTTTCGCCGAAGCCTGCCATTACGACATCAAACTCGGTTTTTTCTTCGGCAACTGCAGCCGCAGCTGCAGGACCCGCTGCAACAGCAACAGTCGCTGCTGCGGCAGATACGCCGAATTTTTCTTCCATCGCGGAGATCAGATCAACGATCTCAAGGACGGTCATGTTAGAGATAGCCTCAAGGATATCTTCTTTGTTCATTGCCATGGTTGTAACCTTAAAAAGCTAAAAGATTGATAAAAAAGCTGAAAGTATTAAGCCGCTTCTTTTTGATCGCGAATGGCCGCCACAGTACGCACCAGCTTGCCCGGAACCTCGTTGAGGGTACGAACGAACTTGGCGACTGGAGCCTGCATAACCGACATGAGCATGCTAATCGCCTGGTCACGGGTTGGCAGACTTGCCACACGATCAATATCAGATGCCGCGAGCAGCTGACCGCCGAGCGCAACAAGCTTCACATTCAGCTTGTCATTCTCTTTGGCCGCATCGCGCATCAGGCGTGCCGCTGCACCGGGATCATCCATCGAGAATGCCAGCACGAGGGGACCAATCATCCCCTCCGACATGCACTCGAAGGCTGTGCCACGCACAGCAATACGGGCAAGAGTGTTCTTCACCACGCGCAGATAAACGCCTTCTTGACGGGCTTTTACACGCAACGCGGTCAATTTCTCAACCGTAATACCGCGATATTCTGCCGCAATGGCAGAGTGCGCAACGGCGGCAACTTCAGCTACTTCAGCGACGACAACTTGTTTCTGATCGAACGTCAGTGCCATTGAAATAACCTATTCAATGCGCAGCCTGTAACTATACAGTCATGGGGCTACGCTTCGCCTCAAATCAGGGTGTTGCCACCCTGTCCTTACGGAATCACACCAGGCAGAAATCCTGGGGCTTACCGTCTGCGCAGGAAATTAAGCAAATGAAATTATCAAATGCACCTGCGGTCTTGGACGCAACCAAAGCCATCAATCCGCAGATCAAATCAGCCTCGGGAGCCCAAACCAACGCGGAGCAAAAGCGTACTTTTGCTCCGACCTAATTTTATGCTGCGGTTGTCAATGAAGACTGCTCAACAACGATACCTGAACCCATGGTGGTAGATACCGTGATGCGCTTCACATAAATACCCTTGGCACCTGAAGGCTTGGCGCGATTCAAATCGCTCATCAAGGCATTCAAGTTTTCCAACAGTGCATCTTCGTCAAAGCTTACTTTGCCCAAGGTGCAATGAATAATACCGGCCTTGTCGGTGCGATAACGCACTTGTCCGGCTTTGGCATTTTTCACCGCAGTGGACACGTCCATAGTGACCGTGCCGACCTTCGGGTTAGGCATCAGACCACGTGGACCGAGAATCTGACCCAACTGACCTACCACGCGCATGGCATCCGGTGTTGCAATCACAACATCAAAATTCATTTCGCCTTTTTTGATGCTGTCAGCCAAATCATCAAAGCCAACAATTTCCGCACCCGCCGCTTTAGCAGCCTCAGCATTTGCGCCCTGCGCAAATACTGCTACGCGCACAACCTTACCCGTACCACGCGGAAGCACGGTTGAGCCACGCACCACCTGATCCGAGCGACGAGGGTCAACACCAAGATTGACAGCCACATCAACAGCTTCGACAAATTTGGCGGTCGCCAACTCTTTCAGCAAAGAAAAAGCTTCCTTGACTGGGTAATTACGGTTGCCATCAATTTTTTCACGCGCCAATTGTTGACGCTTAGTGAGCTTCGCCATTACACGCCCTCCACATTCAGACCGATGCTACGCGCACTACCTGCAATGGTGCGCACTGCGGCATCCATATCAGCAGCCGTCAAGTCAGGCATCTTGGTCTTGGCAATTTCTTCGAGTTGCGCACGAGTAATCGTGCCGACTTTCTTGGTATTTGGGTTACTAGAACCACTCTTCAAGCCCAATGCCTTCTTGATCAGCACAGAGGCAGGTGGGGTCTTGGTGATAAAGGTAAAGCTTTTATCGCTGTAAACAGTAATGACAACAGGCAAAGGCAAACCCGGCTCCACGCCTTGAGTTGCCGCGTTGAACTCCTTGCAGAAGCCCATGATGTTGACACCATGCTGACCCAACGCAGGGCCGATGGGCGGACTTGGGTTTGCCTGACCGGCCTTAACCTGCAACTTAATATACGCCGTGACTTTCTTAGCCATATTTCACTCTCACTTGGGTCAAACGCCTTGCGGCTCCCCGTTATGGTTAAAGTTGATTGAATTCAAATTTTGAAACAAATCAGCTCATTATCGCTACAGGCATAAACCCATAACGACTTAAACGTCAGACCTTTTCGACCTGACCAAACTCAAGCTCCACCGGAGTGGAACGTCCAAAAATACTGACCGCCACATGCAGGCGGCTCTTTTCGTAATCCACCGATTCAACCACGCCATTGAAGTCGTTAAACGGACCTTCATTGATACGCACGGTCTCGCCGACTTCAAACAGGAATTTCGGACGTGGCTTCTCAACCCCCTCACGCATACGATCCAAAATAACCGCAGCTTCACGCTCACTAATTGGCGCAGGACGATCGGCCTTACCACCAATAAAACCCAGCACGCGCGGAATCGAACGCACCAAATGCCAAGCCTCATCGGTCATATCAATTTGCAACAACACATAACCGGGAAAGAACTTGCGCTCGCTGCGGCGGCGCACGCCCTCCTTGACCTCGACCACTTCTTCGGAGGGCACGAGAATCTCACCGAAGTGCTCCTGCAAGCCTTCGCGCTCAATGCGCTCTTCGAGCGTGCGCTTGACCGTATTCTCAAATTGAGAAAAAACCTGAATCACATACCAGCGCATGGCCATACCTTAAGCCCCCTGCCCAGTAATCATTTGAACGCCCCAAAACAGCAGCGAATCAACCAACCATAAAAACAGACCTATCAGGAACACCAGAACCAACACGATCAAGGTGATCTGCACGGTCTCCTGACGCGTCGGCCAAACAACTTTACGCAACTCAACACGCGACTCACGTGAAAAGGACATCAAGCGCTGACCCAGCTCAGTCCAAAACACCAAACCCACAGCGATACCAACAACAGCAAACATGGCGATAACGCGCCATGCCAGAGCAACTTGTTCAAACCAATAAAATGCAAACATTCCCGCCACAAGCACAACAAGGGCGAGAATGAGCTTGACAGTATCAACTAAGGACGAACGGACTGTAGTCTTGGAGACCATCGGTGACTGCTTTTCTTTATTAATGACGAGGGGTTTGCACCCGCCATCGAATGTGGCAGGGCAGGAGGGAATCGAACCCCCAACCTACGGTTTTGGAGACCGTCGC
>DYLI01000134.1:0-1966 GCA_020722165.1 Halothiobacillus neapolitanus
AGCGCGTGGATGAGGTGGATGGCGTGCGCTTCGCGGTATGGGCGCCGAGTGCCGAGCGCGTCAGCGTGGTGGGCAATTTCAACCAGTGGGACGGCCGCCGCCACATGATGCGCGTGCGCGGCGCAAGTGGCGTGTGGGAACTCTTCATCCCCGGCCTGTGCCTCGGTGATTTGTATAAATTTGAAATCCGCAACCGCGATAGCGGCGCGATTATGGTCAAAATCGACCCCTACGCGGCGCAGTTTGAAACCCGCCCGGGTACGGCTGCGATGATTGCCGCCAACACACACCACGACTGGAACGACGGCGCATGGATGCAACAACGCGGTGGCGAGGGCTGGATCAACCGCCCAATGTCAATCTACGAGCTGCACCTTGGTTCCTGGCGACGCGGCGATGGCAATAGCTTCCTCAATTACCGCGAACTCGCGCATCAATTGGTGGATTATCTCAAGCCACTCGGTTTTACCCACATCGAACTCCTGCCGATTACCGAGCATCCACTCGACGACTCCTGGGGCTACCAGACCACCGGCTATTTTGCCCCGACCGCCCGCCACGGCACGCCGGACGATTTCCGCTACTTCGTGGATTATTGCCACCAAAACAACTTCGGCATCATCCTCGACTGGGCACCCGGCCACTTCCCCAAAGACGATTGGGCCATCGCCCGCTTTGATGGCAGCGCGCTGTATGAACACGAAGACCCGCGCCGTGGCGAACACCGCGACTGGGGCACGCTGATTTTCAACTACGACCGCAACGAAGTGCGCAACTTCTTGCTCGCCTCCGCAGTGAACTGGTTGCAGGAATACCACCTGGACGGCCTGCGTGTTGATGCTGTGGCTTCCATGCTGTACCTCGATTATTCGCGCGACCCGCATGACTGGCTGCCCAATCAATACGGCGGCAAGGAAAATATTGGCGCGATTGAGTTCCTGCGCGAACTCAACTGCGTGGTGCATGACCAATTCCCCGGTGCCAGCGTGATTGCCGAAGAATCCACCGCATGGCCCGGCGTGACCCGCCCCACCGATCACGGTGGCCTGGGCTTCAGCATGAAATGGAACATGGGCTGGATGCACGACACGCTCAGTTACATGAAAAATGAACCGATTCACCGCCAATATCAGCACAATCAACTCACGTTTGGCCTGCTTTACGCCTTTACCGAAAACTTCGTCCTGCCGTTCTCGCACGACGAAGTGGTGCATGGCAAAGGCTCGATGCTCGGCAAAATGCCCGGCGATGAATGGCAACGCTTCGCCAACTTGCGCCTGCTTTACGCCATGATGTGGAGCTATCCGGGCAAGAAGCTGCTCTTTATGGGCGGCGAGTTTGGGCAAGTGGCGGAATGGAAGTTCTCCGGCCAGCTCGAATGGTGGGTGACGCAATTCCCCTTGCACGCCGGGATGCTCCGCCTGGTCGGCGACCTGAATCGCCTGTATGTCGGTGAAAACGCACTGCACGCACGCGACTTCGACTGGGATGGTTTTCATTGGCTGGACTGCACCGATGCCAGCCGCTCAATCCTAAGCTACATCCGCCAAAGCGGCGAAGACAGCATTATCGTGGCGCTCAACTTCACCCCGGTGGTGCGTGATGGTTATCGTATTGGTGTGCCAAGAGAAGGACGTTACCGCGTGCTGCTCAATTCCGATGCCGAAGTTTATGGCGGCAGCAATGTTGGCCTGATCGAAGCGCAGTCGGAAAATGTGCCATGGATGGGCATGGAGCAGTCGATTGTGCTGACCCTGCCGCCCCTCGGCGCGTTGTATTTGCAGCGTGTTGGTTGATTGTAGCCACAGAGGCCACTGAGGCGTATTTGTGATGGACTTTTTAAGAACCTGTTCGTGATCTTTATGATCTGTGTTTTTTTACAAAAATGAAAAAATTATCATCATATCGAGTCGGGCAGGCGTTGCTTTTGGATAGCTTCCCCCTTTGTAAAAGGGGGACTGAGGGG
>DYLI01000134.1:2066-4004 GCA_020722165.1 Halothiobacillus neapolitanus
GATAGCTTCCCCCTTTGTAAAAGGGGGACTGAGGGGGATTTAAGGCATTGGAACCTGTCGCAGCCTGCCAAATCCCCCCTAACCCCCCTTTTTCAAAAGGGGGGAGGAAAAGTTATTCAGGAAACCCCCATAAACAGGTTCTACTCTGTGTTCTCTGTGGCAAAAAATAGTTTAAGGACATTTTCATGCGCGTTCTGTTTGCAACCTCTGAAATCCATCCTCTGATGAAAACCGGCGGGCTGGCGGACGTATCGGCCAGTCTGCCGCAGGCCTTGTTTGAACTTGGTGTGGACATTCGCCTAGTCATGCCTGCCTATGCCGATACCCTCGCCCGCCTCAAAGCCTGGCAGGTGGTGAGCGAACTCAATCTCGGCCTTTTTGGTCATGCCCGCCTGTTGCAAAGTCACTTGCCGGGCAGTCGTGTACCGCTGTTTTTAATTGAACATCCAAGTTTTAGCACCCGCACAGGCAACCCCTACAACGACAGCACCGGTCACGCCTGGCCCGATAACGCCGAGCGCTTCACCTTGTTTTGCCGCGCTTGCGAAATGCTGGCGCTGAATCAGGCCATGCTCGATTGGCAGCCCGACATCGTGCACGGCAACGACTGGCAGACAGGTATTCTGCTCGCGCTGTTGCGTGACAATCCGCAGTCACCGCCCAGCCTGATTACCATTCACAACCTCGCCTACCAGGGCGTTTTCAACCGCGCCACCTTTGATGCGCTCGGTTTGCCACAAAATCTTTGGCGATCCGATGCGCTTGAACACTGGGGCGACATGAACTGCCTCAAAGCTGGTTTAAATGCCGCGCGCAAAATTGCCACCGTCAGCCCAAGCTATGCGCGTGAAATTCAAACCCCGGCTTTTGGCAATGGGCTGGATGGTTTGCTGCGCCAGCGTCATGCCGACGTTCTGGGCATGGTGAACGGCATTGACATCGACGAATGGAACCCGGCCACCGACCCGCATCTAGCTGCCAACTACACGCTCGACAACATGGAACATAAGGCGCTCAACAAACTGGCCTTGCAGCGTGAAATGGGTCTGGAGATTGATACCGAAGCCATGCTCATCGGCATGGTTGGCCGCATGACCGAACAAAAGGGCTTGGACGTGGTACTCGCTGCCGCAGATCAAATCATGCAGCGCCCGGTGCAGCTGGCCATGCTTGGTGGCGGCGATGCCCGACTTGAAGCCGCGTTCCAAGCTCTGATGCAACGCCATCCCGGTCGCGTCAGCGTGCGCTTGGGCTACGATGAAGGCTTGGCACACCGCATTGAAGCGGGTAGTGATGTATTCCTCATGCCCTCGCGTTTTGAGCCATGCGGACTCAACCAGCTTTACAGCCTGCGCTATGGCACGCCGCCGATTGTGCATGGTGTCGGCGGACTGAATGACACCGTGATTGACACCTTCGAGGCCACGCTGGCCGATGGCAGCGCCAACGGCTTTGTGATGCGCAATCTTGACGTTCCCGCCATTCTTTGGGGCGTGAGTCGTGCCTTGGAATTTTTCCAACAACCCAAAGTATGGGCAACCCTACAAGCCGTAGGCATGACGCAAGACTTTAGTTGGAGCGCCAGCGCGCAACGCTATCTTGATATTTATCATCAACTTGCCTCCACGCATGATGAATTAACGCCAGCCAGCAAAGCACCCGCCCCGGAAACCAGCCCGGCAGTATCCAGACCAACTCGATCACGCGCCACCCGCAAAACATGAGCCTGCCCATACTTAACGAACGGTCGCAACACCTGCTCAAAGCACTGGTCGAGCGTTATATTGACGAAGGTATCCCCGTCGGCTCGCGCACCCTAGCCGAAAGCCTGGCGCAAAACTCGGCCTTAAGCCTGAGCGCCGCCAGCGTGCGCAATGTGATGGCCGATCTTGAAGATTTGGGACTGATCCACGCGCCGCACACCTCCGCCGGGCGCGT
>DYLI01000135.1 GCA_020722165.1 Halothiobacillus neapolitanus
GCCTTCGTTGAAATCAACCAGCACCTTGTCGAGCAGGTCTATCAGCAGCCGGGATACCGTACCTGGCATGGCTTCCGGCTTTGCGCTGTGGATGGCTCACAACTGCGTTTGCCTCATGAGGCGGCAATCATCGATGCCTTTGGCTTACGTCACGGCAAGGCCAATCAGCGTGCCGTGCCTATGGCGCTGGCTTCGTTGTATTACGATGTGCTCAATCAGATGGTCATTGACGCGCAACTGTGTCCTTCCGATACCTCCGAGCGTGCGTGTATTGCGGCGCATTTGGAACAATCGCGCGCGGATGATCTGATTCTGTTTGATCGTGGTTATCCGGCGTTCTGGCTCTATGCCTTACTGGCATCCAAACAACGGGCGTTTTGCATGCGTGCCAAAACCAAGCTGGACTTGAATATCAAGGCGTTCTTGAAAAGCGGTCAGCGGCAGGCGCTCGTCACGTTCACGCCTAACCGGCGGGCTGAAGAGGCTTGCCGGGAACGCGACCTGCCTGTTGATCCCATCCGCTTACGGCTCATTCGTGTGGAGCTGGGCACGCAGACGGAAGTTCTGATGACCAATCTGCTGGATGATCAGGCCTATCCGGTCGAGGACTTTGCCGCGCTCTATCATCAACGCTGGCTGATTGAGGAGCAGTACAAACGGCAAAAGCAGTGGCTGCAGATCGAGAATTTCAGCGGCAAATCCGTGGAAGCGATTCGACAGGATTTTTTTGCCAAGCAAGTGGCGCACAATCTGACAGCGCTCCTGGCGATGGGCGCTCAGGCGCAGGTGGATGAGCAGCATGTGGGGCGCAAGCACCATTACAAGGTTAACTTCGCTCAGGCCTTGTCCTGCATGAAGAACCAGATCCTCCATGTGCTGCGTGAGGTGACTATCCTGCCGCGTATTCTGGCCTTACTGGAACGATGTGCTCAAAACATTGAGGCGTGCCGTCCAGATCGACGCTTCATGCGCAGGGTCAGTAATCTGCATCAGAATCTGTTCTTCACAGCTTACAAGGCGTGTCGGTGATGGATTTATCTTGTTTGGATACAATGGGTTGGGGCTTAACTTAATGGCATTGAGTCTGACCTCCTTTGATTCGCACAATGCTTCCACATCACTCTGGCTATGGCCAAAAAAAACGGCGGGGCAACATTCGCCTCGCCGTTTCAGTGCCTCACCGACACCGCATCAAGCCCCTGCTAGGCCAGCTGCACGTTGCTGATCCTCCAGTTTACGGCGCGCAAGGGCCTCATCCAGCAGCTCTTGCTCGGCAGATTTATGTGCGGTGGAAAATCGCACAGCGACAGCACATACCGACGTCACCAACACGATCATGCCGAGCCAGAGCAGGGTTTCCTGCGGGGATGCCGCTGCCTTGTTGAGAAAGCCCGCCGCCACCGCGCCGACGTTGCCGCCCGCCCCAATCAAACCGGCCACACCGCCCATTGCCTTGCGGTCGATAAACGGCGTGAGGGCGTAGGTTGCACCGCAGGCCATGTGGGTAAACAGGCCAAAAAACGTCATCGCGGCAATCGCCAGTCCGACCGAAGGTGCCTGGCTGAACATCAGCAAGCCGAAGCCTTCGCCAATCAGGAACACGAACAGGATCGTGGTGCGCCCGTCCAACCCCTTGAAGCGGGCCATGCGGTCGCTGAAGATCCCGCCCAGTGCGCGTGCGAACAAGGCCAGCGCGCCGAATATGCCTGCGGCAAATCCTGCGTTGGCAAGCGATAGTCCAAACTGATCGACGTAATAGCTGGCGGCGATGTTGTGTATGAAAATCTCAACGCCAAAGCTGGCGCCGTAAGCTATCGCCAGCATCCATACCCGGTAGTTTTTGGCGGCCTGCTTGAAAATCGCCCAGCCGCCTTTTTTGCCCGAATCCACGCTGATACCCTGCGCGCGCAGATCAACGATATCGCCCTGCGGCGTGTCTTGCGTGTAGCGTGCGTAAACAAAACCCATAATGACCATGGCAATGGCAGGTACAAATAGCGCCACACGCCAACCATAACTGTGCTCAACACCCAGCGCAATCAGACCGACAACCACCAGCGGCATGATGCTCTGAGTGAAGCCGCCACCCGCATTGCCCCAGCCGCCGACCGTAGCATTGGCGGTACCAACCACATTCGGCGCAAACATCACGCTGGTGTGGTATTGCGTGATGACGAAAGAAGCGCCAATCGCACCAATCAGCAGGCGAAAGAACAGGAACATTTCATATGTTTGCGCGAAAGCCAGGCCAAATACCGGTATCGAACCTAATAACAGCAGCCAGGTGTAGGCACGACGTGGCCCGAATTTATCGCACAACGGGCCGATAATCAGGCGCACCAGAATCGTGACGGCAACCGCCGCGATGTTGATGTTGGCAATCTGGTCTTTGGTCAGACCAAACTCATCCTTAATCAACGGCATCAGTGGCGCAGCGGCAAACCAGGCAAAAAAGCAGACGAAAAACGCCATCCAGGTAAGGTGGAAGGCTCGCATCTGCGGCGTCGAAAAACTGAATAAATCAATCCGTGTGGCTTTGGGTCCCGTCGCATTGACGGCAGGCGAATCGAATAGCATGTCAGACTCCTTGGTGTGAGGGTAGCGTGATGGCGAACCATCGCAGCGGTAAGGTCGGATACGGCGCGCACGCGAAAACATCCCCGCCCTGAACGGGCGGGGATGCAAATAACGCTTAAACGATGCCGAGTTTGGCGGCGATAGCCAGCAGCAAGTCGTGGTTTGAAGTCATCATCGCCGCGTTGCTTTTGAGCAGGCGGTTGTTGGCTTCAAGCAGGGCATGGTTCGATGCCAGGGTGTCGGCATTGCCTGCGACCACATCATGATTGCTGGCCAGCATGGCGTAGTTTTTCGCCAGTGCATCGGCGTTGGAACCAAGCTTGCTGGCGTTGGATTCCATCAGCCCATGGTTGGCTTCCAGCAGCCCGTGGTTGGCGTCCAGCGTGGACTTGTTGGCTTCCAGCAAACCGTGGTTATCCAGCAAACTGCTCTTGTTGGATTCGAGCAAGGCATGGTTGGAAACCAGCGTTGACGCATTGCCTTCGAGCGTGCGCTTGTTGCCGACCAGTGCGCTGTGGTTGGTTTCCAGCAACGCATGGTTCGATGCCAGGCTGTCTGCATTGCCCATCAGTACATCATGGTTACTGGACAGCATCGCTTTATTACCTGCCAGCGCTTCAGCATTGGCGCCGAGCTTGGCCGCATTGGCTGTCAGCGCCGATTTATTCGAGGCCAGCGCCGACGAATTGGCACGCACTATTGCTGCATTGCCTTCGAGCAGCTCATGATTGCCGTCCAGCTTGGCCTTGTTGGATTCAAGCAGGGCGTGGTTGCCCAGCAGCGCAGCCGAGTTGGCTTCAACGGTTTTTTTATTGCCAACCAGCGTGGCGTGATTGCTCAGCAGCGTGACATGGTTGTCTTCCAGCATGGCCTTGTTGTCTTTCAGCATGGTGCTGTTGGACTGCAACAGGCTGTTGTTCTTGATCAACAAGTCGTGGTTAACTTCAACGGTGGCGGTTTGAGAAGCAGACATGATTTAAATCCTCAGATAAGTGCATGGTTAAGCAGGAAAATCCTGCAAGGCTCATGACCCGGCTATAGAAAGCCGCGAGGAACGCGCAACAACGGGCGTCTGGATACGTGTCACCGTATCTGATCGTTACATCGGTGGAACGATCCACTTATGACCAAAGCAAACGGCATGCCAGCGTTGACGTGTGCGGGTGGCTCCGCTGGAAACCTCATCCAGACTCGACGCACCCCCTTTACGCCGCGCCTTCGGGCAAAAAAATCCATTATTACAGGCTACAATTCTGCTTTGTTCTGGTGCGCTCGCGCACCAGAACAAAGCACACTCTTGCCCGCACCGTCACTACCCAGTGATGCTA
>DYLI01000012.1 GCA_020722165.1 Halothiobacillus neapolitanus
AAGCCGCTTGCTACAGTCAAGTCCGCATCTGGCCGCGCCCTCGTGCAAGATTCCGACTCCGACTCCGACACACAACCACGTAGCCGGATTTATGCCACTGAAAAGTCCGCAACGCCTCGTTCTGTATCTGAGCAGGCGCTTCCCCCCATCAGGGACGGTGGTGACTACACGGCAGTGAGCGGTGACACCGCCTATAACATAGCCCAGCGGGTGAAGCCCGAAGGTGTCAGTCTGCAGCAAACCATCGGCATGATTTTGCAGAACAATCCGCAAGCTTTTGCCAACCCGGCGAATGCGAATACCTTGCTGGCGGGCAAAACGCTCACTATTCCGAATGCTCAGGCCATGCGTCAGGCGGCCCCTGCGGCGGTGGTCGCACCTAAAGCTGCTCTTGCTGGAACCGCGCCAGCGGCACCCGCCGCACACGCCGCACCCGCCGCACCGTCAGAGCCGCGTTTGGATATTGTGCAACCCACGGCTTCTGTTGCGCCTGCTGTACCCGTCATTGCTGCTCCGGTGGTTGGTGAGGTGGTCGGCGGTGCGGTAGGGGCGCCTGACAGCGCGAATGCAGCAGCACCTCAGGCTTCGACCATCCCTATCGAAATGCAGGAGCAGCTTGAAGCTTCCAAGGTGGAAAATGAACGCCTGACTGGGTTGTTGGCTTCGCAGGATCTGCGTTTGCAGAAAATGGAAGAATTGCTGCGCCTCAATGAAACGCTCATCAAGGAGATGGAGCAAAAGATGAGCACAGCTCCGGCTGCACCCGTTGTGCCGGTCACTGCACCTGTGGAAGCTTCAGCGCCGTGGTGGAGCTACGGCTTGATGGGCTTGGGTGCCTTGCTTGCCGCTGTGTTGGCCTATATCGCGGGCTCGCGTCGTCGCTCCAAGGATGAGCCTGAATTGGCCACTGTGCAGCCGGTATCGAGCGTCAAGCTCGACAAGCAAGCCGAAACTGACCTTCCTGCGTCATTAGTTGCTTCATCCGTTGCCGTGCCAGTGGCAACGATAGTGGATTCTGCTTCGGCGGATGTGATCGAAGATGCTGCTGATCCTGTGAAGTCCGCCTTGGAAGAGGCTGATGTGATGCAGGCCTATGGCCTGCACGATCGTGCCATTCAACTGCTCAGCGATGCTTTGCAAGCGCACCCCGGCAACGCCGTACTGATGGCTCGCCGCGCACGCGCGATGCACGAAGCAGGCGATGTCGAAGGCTTCCTGAATGAAGCCGAAGCCTTCTATAAGCAGCATCCTGGTGATACGGAACAATGGGCGGAGCTGCGAGCCTTGGGTGAGGCGCATTATCCGGCGTCACCCTTGCTTGCTGCGGCGGTATTGGATGACGAGAAAAATCCTTGGGCACAGCCTTCAAGCGCGCCTGCGAAGGCAGATGAAGCTTCATCCCCGATTTTGCCTTTGAAGGATCTGGATTTGGGTGAGCCAGATGTTACGTTGGACGAGTTTTTTAGCTCACAAGCCGTGACGCAATCGCCCGCAGCAAGCATTGATATGCCGCCGTTGGATCTGGATTTACCTCTGGAATTGGACTTGCCGGCAGTCTCCAGTGTAACCAAGGCGCCTGATGCGGCTACCTCTTCGTTGCTGGACGAGCTTTTAAGCTCACAAGCCGTGACGCAATCGTCCGCAGCAAGCCTGGATATGCCGCCTCTGGATCTGAATTTACCTCTGGAATTGGATTTGCCTGCGGTGTCCAATACACCTAAGCGGCCAGATGATGCTGCCTCCGTTCTGGGAGCCACAGCAGACGCGAAAATTGCAGATTTGAGTGACGCTTGGGCAGCGCTTGAGTTGCCGAGTATGGATAGCGCGTTGCCTGCCATCAATGTGAAAACTGCGCCGCGTTTGGACGGGGAACTTGATATTTCCGCAGAAGATTTGGCTATTCTGGGCATTGATGCAGAGGATATTGGTTCTGATGTTATGGCTCAGAAGTCTGTGACCCCACTGTCGAGTGAGTCGGATTTTTCTCAGGATTTGCAGGCCGCTCAATCTGAATTGGTGGCGTTGAGTTTGGAGTCTGCCCCATTATCCTTGAATGAACCAGCGCGTGATCTGCCATCCTTGAGCCTTGAGACAGATGCTGTTTCTGACGCTTTGGCAGATTCAGCGATTAAATCCCCGCTTGAACTCCCTTTGAGTGCGCCGATAGCCAGTATTCAGGAAGCGCTGGTGCCGGCATCTCTGCCTTCCAGTGGCATGATGAGCGAACATGAAGTGAAGTTGGATATTGCCTCTGCCTATATTGATATGGGTGATCAGGAGGGTGCGCGTGAAATGCTGCAAGAAATTTTATCCAGTGATGGTGATGAATTGCTCAAGCATCGCGCCAGTCAAATACTCAACACGTTATCGGCCTGAACAGTTCAGCGTTGACCAGCTTTTATCTGGCGGCCTATTGACATGATTTAAACGCTGACTTATTCAGCGTTTTTTCTTTATTGAAACGCTCAAAATGTGCGTTGGAGTGGGAAACAAGGTTTTGGAAGGTGTGAGCAATTCAACCCATGGTATCGCCGATGAGTGCGCGACCCTTGACAATTTATCCAAAGGTCATCAAGGCAGTGAGCCGTCGAAGGAGCACCCTGCCGAATCCATGATTGAGGAAAAAACGCAGCGTTTAGCTCTTGTAGTTGAGTATCTGGGTTCGCATTACCACGGCTGGCAGGTGCAACCGAACGTGGATAGCGTGCAAGCGCGTGTGCAAGCAGCTTTGAGTCAAATTGCCAATCATCCTGTGGACGTGGTGTGCGCCGGGCGTACCGATCGCGGAGTACACGCGACCATGCAGGTGGTGCATTTCGACACGCTTGCCCAACGCAATGATCAGGCATGGCAACGCGGCGTGCTCAGTCTGCTGCCGCGTGATATTGGTCTGCATGGCGTATGGCGTATGCCAGGCGATTTTCACGCGCGCTTCAGTGCGGTGCGTCGTAGTTATCGTTATGTGCTGTACAACGCGCCGCATCGTCCCGGGCTGTTGCACGGCCGGGTAAGTTGGTACCACCTGCCGCTTGACGTGGCACGGATGCAGCAGGCCGCCGCGTACCTTGTGGGGCTGCATGACTTTTCCAGCTTTCGCGGCAAGGAATGCCAGGCGCATTCGCCCTTACGCACCTTGTACACGCTGGATATTCAACGCGAAGGCGATTTTATTTACTTTGATTTATGCGCCAATGCGTTTTTGATGCACATGGTGCGCAATATCGTGGGCACACTTATGCAGGTGGGGGCGGGACAATGCGAGCCGGAGTGGGTGGCGGCCGTTTTAGCCGAGCGGCGACGCGAAGTTGCGGGAGTCACTGCGCCGCCGGATGGCTTGTATCTTACCCATGTGACCTATCCTGATGCTTTTGGTTTAAGCCTGCCGCCACGCTTACCGCGTTTTTAATGGCCTGCTTCACGCGCCAAGCTCTGTTAGCATACGCACCCATGTCGAACTTGCCCCAACGTACCCGTATTAAAATATGCGGCATTACCCGAACTCAGGATGCGACTGAAGCGGCGCGCTTAGGCGTGGACGCTTTGGGCTTGGTGTTTTATCCGCCCAGTTTGCGGGCGGTCGACCTTGAGCGCGCCTTGCGTATCCGTGAAGTGCTGCCCGCTTTTGTGCAGGCGGTTGGTTTGTTTGTGAATCCTGCGCGGCATGAGGTCGAAGCGGTTTTGCAGGTTTTTCCTGAACTGGTTTTGCAGTTTCATGGCGACGAAACCGCTGATTTTTGTGCGAGCTTTGCGCGGCCTTATCTCAAAGCCTTGCCGATGGGGCGGGCGCACGATGGCGCGGTTTTGGATGTGCAGTCGCTCATGACGCAGCACGCGCAAGCCTCGGGTTTTTTGCTCGATAGCCATGCGCCGGGTGCGGTTGGGGGAACGGGATTGGCCTTTGATTGGTCAACCATTCCGCAGCTTGAGCGCCCGTTGATTCTCGCCGGGGGCTTGCATCCTTCGAATGTGGGGGAGGCGGTGCGCTTGGTACGACCTTGGGCGGTGGATGTCAGCTCCGGGCTGGAGTCTGCGCCGGGGGTGAAAGATTTTTTTAAAATGGCTGAATTTGTAGATGAGGTGCGTAATGCCGATAACAGTAAATAATTCCACAGCCGTTGATTTTGCCAACTTTCCAGATGCTCACGGGCATTTTGGGATTTATGGCGGTATTTTTGCGCCTGAGACCTTGATGGCTCCGCTGGAAGATTTGGCAAATGCCTATGCTGATGCCAAAGATGATGCGGCGTTTCATGCTGAAATGGACAGAGATTTTCAGGATTATGTCGGTCGTCCTAGCCCGCTGTATTTGGCGGAGCGCATGACGCGTGAGCTGGGTGGCGCGAAAATTTACCTCAAGCGCGAAGATTTGAACCACACCGGTGCGCACAAGATTAACAACACCATTGGCCAAGCGTTGCTGGCCAAGCGTTTGGGCAAGACGCGCATTATTGCTGAAACCGGCGCGGGCCAACATGGCGTGGCTTCGGCCACCGTGGCGGCGCGTCTGGGGCTGGAATGTGTGGTCTACATGGGCGCGGATGACGTGGTGCGTCAAGCGCCCAATGTCATGCGTATGAAAATGCTCGGTGCCACGGTTGTACCCGTGACCTCAGGCACGCGCACGCTCAAGGATGCGCTGAATGAAGCCATGCGCGATTGGGTTACCAATGTGGATGACACGTTTTACATCATCGGTACAGTGGCCGGGCCGCACCCTTACCCGATGATGGTGCGAGATTTTCAGGCAGTGATTGGGCGTGAAGCGCGGGAACAATGCCTAGCCAAAGAAGGTCGTTTGCCGGATGCGCTGGTGGCCTGTGTGGGTGGTGGTTCGAATGCCATCGGCTTGTTCCATCCTTTCCTCGCCGATGAGTCGGTGAAAATTTACGGCGTAGAAGCTGGCGGTGACGGGATCGAAACCGGGCATCATGCCGCGCCTTTGTGTGCCGGTCGTCCCGGTGTGCTGCATGGCAACCGTACCTATTTGATGCAGGACGATAACGGGCAGATTATTGGTACGCATTCCATTTCCGCCGGTCTGGATTATCCCGGCGTAGGGCCGGAGCATAGCTGGTTAAAAGACATTGGCCGGGCGCAGTATGTGGCGATTACCGATAATGAAGCCTTGGATGGCTTCCGTATGATGACGCGCAGCGAGGGTATTATTCCAGCGCTGGAAACCAGTCATGCCGTGGCTTATGCCATGAAGCTTGCGCCCACCATGTCCAAGGATGAAATCATTATCATCAACCTTTCCGGACGCGGCGATAAGGATATGAACACCATTGCGCGCATCGAAGGCTACGACATTTAAGTATTTGGGATATGAACATGAGCCGTATTAACCAGCGTTTTGCCGAGTTGCGCGCCGCCAAGCGTAGCGCCCTGATTCCTTTCATTACGGCGGGCGATCCGCAGCCGAGTGCCACTGTCGATTTAATGCACTTGTTGGTGTCCAAAGGTGCGGATTTGATTGAAATCGGCGTGCCTTTTTCCGACCCAATGGCCGATGGTCCGGTAATCCAGCGTGCCACCGAGCGCGCGCTGGCGCATAACGTGTCGATGCACGATGTGTTCCGCATGGTGCGCGAGTTCCGTACCAAGGATGCCAGTACCCCGGTGATTTTGATGGGTTATCTCAACCCGGTGGAAATTTTGGGCTACGCGGCGTTTGCGCGTGAAGCGGCCGAGGCGGGCGTTGATGGTGTATTGACCGTGGATTTACCACCGGAAGAGGCTGAGGGTTACGCCAGCATTCTGCGCGAAGCAGGTCTGGAGCGGATTTTCCTGGTCTCGCCGACTACGCCGAACCCTCGTTTGCAGGCGGTAGCGCGCCTTGGTAGCGGGTTTGTTTACTATGTTTCGCTCAAGGGTGTGACCGGGGCGAGTAGCTTGGACACTGCCGATGTCGCGCAACACATCGCGGAATTGCGCCGTTTTATCAGTATTCCGCTGGGCGTGGGCTTTGGTATTCGTGATGCGCATACCGCAGGCTTGGTCGCTCAAGTTGCTGATGCGGTGGTGGTCGGCTCGGTCATCGTTAATTTAATCGAGAAGCACCAAAATGATGTGCCCGCCATGCACCGCGCAGTTGGTGCGCTGGTGGGTGAAATGCGCACTGCCATTGATGCGGCGCATACGGCGGAGGCTTAAATATGAACTGGTTGCAAAAATTACTGCCCTCGCGCATTCGTACCGACAGCGCGGCGAGAAAAGCCATTCCTGAAGGTTTGTGGGTGAAGTGTCCTGAATGCAGTTCCGTGCTGTATTCCTCGGAACTTGAGCGCAATCAACAGGTTTGCCCAAAATGCGGCCACCATATGCGCATTGGCATTCGCAAGCGTCTGGGGCACTTTCTGGATGCCGAGCCGCGTGAGGAAATCGCCCCGAACGTTGAGCCGGTGGACATGCTCAAATTCCGCGATCAGAAAAAATACCGCGACCGTTTATTGCTCGCGCAACGCACTACCGGCGAAAAGGATGCCTTTATCGCCATCAAAGGCCGGGTGCTGGGCGAACCGCTGATTGCCAGTGGTTTTGATTTTGCCTTTATGGGGGGTTCGATGGGTTCCGTGGTGGGCGAAAAATTCGTGCGCGCAGCCAATCGTGCCTTGGATGAAAAAATTCCACTGGTGACGTTTATGACCAGCGGCGGTGCGCGGATGCAGGAAGCACTGTTTTCACTGATGCAAATGGCGAAAACCGCCGCCGTGTTGACCCGTTTGTCCAAAGAAGGCGTGCCCTATATCGTGGTCTTGACTGACCCAACCATGGGCGGGGTTTCGGCAAGTCTAGCCATGCTGGGTGATGTGCAGATTGCTGAACCCAAGGCGCTGATTGGTTTCGCCGGGCCGCGTGTGATTGAACAGACGGTGCGCGAAGTGTTGCCCGAAGGCTTTCAACGCAGTGAGTTTCTGCTGGCGCATGGCATGGTGGACATGATCGTGCCGCGTTTGGAACAGCGCGAAACGATTGCGAACATAGTGAGTATGTTGAAGAAACGTCCTGCGCCGAGTACCCCAGCCTAGCAGCCTGTCGGCTCTCAAATCCCCCTCAACCCCCCTTTCAAAGGGGGGAAGAAATCGCGACCCACGCTTTATGCAGGTAGCGTGCCCCTAACCCCTCTTTGGAAAAAGGGGGCAGAATTTGAAAGATCGTAAACAGGTTCTTAGTGCGGCGATTTATACATGAACCATAAACAAACCCTGCATGACTGGCTGACTTACATTGAAAGCCTGCATCCGCGTGGCGCGGCGGGGATTGAGCTTGGTTTGGAGCGGGTGCGCCTGGTCTATGGCATTTTGGGATTGAGTTCCCGACTGCCTGCTTTGGTGGTTACGGTTGCTGGCACCAATGGCAAAGGCTCGTCGGTGGCGATGTTGGAAGCCATAGCCCTTGCGGCGGGATTGAGCGTGGCGGCATTCACCTCACCGCATCTGCTGCGTTACAACGAGCGCGTTCGTCTGAATGGCGTGGATGCGAGCGATGAGACTTGGGTGCGGGCGTTCGCACGAGTCGAGCAAGCGCGTGGTGCGGTTGCCTTAACTTATTTTGAGTTCGGTACGCTGGCAGCGTTGTTGGTGATGTTGGAGGCCGCTCCGCAGCTCATAGTTCTTGAGGTCGGCTTGGGTGGGCGTGGTGATGCGGTGAATGTGGTGGATGCCGACGCAGTTTTGCTGACCAATGTGGCGCTCGATCACGTTGCCATGCTGGGGGCGGATCGTGAGGCGATTGGGCGCGAGAAAGCAGGCGTGATGCGGGCTGGGCAAGTGGTGGTGCTGGCCGAAACCGAGCCTCCAAGCTCCGTGTTGGCGCAGGCGAAACAGCTTGGTTTGACGGTGGGGCAGTCGCTGTTTCAACGCGATCGAGAGTTCTTTATTAACATGCCGACAGCGGATTCATGGGTGTGGCGTGGCCAAGGACAGGGGCAGGGGCATGAGTATGTGTTGCCCCAGCCGGCACTTGCCGGAGCGCATCAACGTGATAATGCAGCGGGCGTGCTGATGCTAGTTGAAGCGCTCAAGGCGCGTGGCTTATGGTCTGCGCCCGTATCTGCCGAGGTTTATGCAGCAGGTTTGTGTCAGGTTCGTCACCCCGGGCGCTTGCAACGCCTGCCTGCCAACGTGCCGGTGTGGCTGGATGTGGCACACAATCCGGCAGGTGTGGAGGCTTTGGCGCAGGCGATGCGTGATTTGCCGAACCATGGGCGCACCCTAGCCGTGTTCGCAGCCCTAGCGGATAAGGATGCGCTGGCGATGGCAAGTCGCTTGGCCGGGCAGGTGGATGCGTGGTATCTGGCAAGCTTGGATGGCGTGCGCGGGCGTTCGAGTGAGGATTTGGCGCGGGTGTTGTGTCCGCCCAACGCGGTTAACAGGTTTCACATTGCCGCAACCGAGCCGAGTCCGTTTCTCGCATATACTCATGCCCTGCGCGATGCGCATGATAGCGATCGTATTTTTGTATTTGGTTCTTTTTTGTGCGTGACCGATGTATTGGAGCAGCTCGAACGATGAGCTTGATTCATTGATTGGGCGGCACAAACGTGGTTTGAACGAGGCGGATAATGAATAACAGACTGCGCAAGCGCTTTCTTGGTGCCGGGGTGGTCGTGGCTTTGGCGGCGATCATTCTGCCTTTTTTGCTGCAAGGTGAGGGCTACAAGGCCAATCGCCAGCTGGCTGAAAATGCGCAAACCCGTATTCCAGCGCGCCCGCCCGCAGTGGCAAGTTTGGATACCGTCACACCACCGCCGCCCGAGGATGTGCGCGCGGCTTTGATTGAACCAGAGTCTTTGCCGGAACCCGTGCCGGTGCCTAAGCCCGCACAGCCCGTGGCGGTCAAACCACCGCCGAGTGAGCCTGCAAAGCCCAAACCCGTGCCGCCTGTTGCTACGACTCCAGCGCCTAAGCCAGTCACCGAGGTGAGGGTCAAGCCCTTGGATAAGCCAAGCGAAAAGCCCGCAGAAAAACTACCTGCCAAGCCGTTGGAAGCGCCCGCACCCAAGCCTGCAGCGCCAGTGAGTGCGGTCTCAGCAACCCAGGCTGAAGCGTGGTTAATTCAGCTCGGTAGCTTTACGGCGGAAAGCAATGCACAAAATCTGCTCAAGCAGGTGCAAAGTGTCGGCGTTAAAGCCAAAGTCGAGCGCATTGATGTCAAGGGCAGCCCGGTGTGGCGCGTGACCTCGGGCACGTATGCCACGCGCGCCGAAGCCGATGCGGCGTTGAGTGTGCTGAAAACACGCCTGAACCTTGGTGGCATGGTCAGGCCGGCGCGTTGAGTGCCTTGTAGCCCGGATACCAATCCGGGGCATGACCCTTATCCGCAACGAGTATTTCCGGATTGCGCTCCGCTTCATCCGGGCTACCGAAAATTTATGCAAATGACTTTTTCCTACATTATTCAAACAAGAACCCATGACAAATCCTGATTTTGATGATGCCTTTTTAGGCCAAGACACTTTCGATGATGCGGCGCATAGCCAGGCACATAACGCGGCACGTCATCACGATCAGCAGCTTTCCGGCTTGCGTGCACCGCCGCACTCGATGGAGGGCGAGGCCTCGGTACTTGGCGGTTTGATGATCGACACCGAGGCTTGGGAGCGTGTGGCCGATCGGGTCACTGAAGATGATTTTTATCGCCGCGACCACCGCTTGATCTTCCGCGCACTGCAAGCGCTGGCCGATGCTGACCAACCGCGCGATGTGGTCACGCTGGCCGAGTGGCTGGACAATAATGCCATGCTGGAGGACGTGGGCGGCTTTAGCTACCTTGGTCAATTGGTGGCTGATACACCTACGGCGGCGAATATCACCGCCTATGCCGACATCGTGCGTGAACATTCGATCAAGCGGCAGTTGATTGATGTGGGTACCAAAATTGCGCAAAGCGCGTACCAGCCGGAGGGTCGCAGCAGCCATCAATTGCTCGAACTGGCCGAGCAGGAAGTGTTCAAAATCGCCGAAATGGGCAGCCGTCAGCGCAAGGGTTTTGCGCCAATTAAGGGACTGTTGGCTCAGGCGGTTGAGCGTATTCAGATGCTGTACGAGCAGGATGAACCGATTACCGGCCTGCCCACCGGATTTGATGATTTTGATGAGCGAACCTCCGGCTTGCATCCGGGCGATTTGATTATTGTGGCCGGGCGACCTTCGATGGGTAAAACCACCTTTGCGATGAATATCGCCGAAAATGCAGCGATTCGTACCAAAAAGCCGGTGGCGGTGTTTTCGATGGAAATGCCCGGTGAATCTCTGGCACTGCGCATGATGTCGTCCTTGGGGCGCATCGACCAGCAGCGCGTGCGCACCGGCAAGCTGGAGGACGACGATTGGCCGCGTCTGACTTCGGCGGTGGTGATGCTCTCCGAAGCGCCGATTTTTATCGACGATACCCCGGCACTCAGTCCAACCGAGTTGCGTGCGCGTGCGCGCCGCCTGAAGCGTGAGCATGGCCTTGGGCTGATTGTGATCGACTATTTGCAGCTGATGCAGGTGCCGGGTAATAGCGAAAACCGGGCGACGGAAATTTCGGAAATTTCACGCGGATTGAAGGCGCTGGCCAAGGAGTTAGGTGTGCCGGTTATTGCCCTTTCGCAGCTCAACCGTTCGCTTGAGCAGCGCCCGAACAAGCGCCCGGTGATGTCGGATTTGCGTGAATCAGGTGCGATTGAGCAGGATGCGGACTTGATTGCCTTTATCTACCGCGACGAGGTTTATAACCCGGATAGCCCGGAAAAAGGCATTGCGGAAATCATTATCGGCAAGCAGCGTAATGGCCCAATCGGCACCGTTCGCCTCACGTTTATCGGTAAATACACGCAGTTTGCCAACTATACGCCGGAGCACTATAGCGGTAGTGGAGGTTATGAAGAGTGAGTACGCCGCCTGTGCGCCGCCCGCTAGTCACGATTGATCTGGATGCGCTGCGCCATAATTTGGGCGTGGTGCGTAACCATGCCGAGGGGGCAAAGGTCTTTGCAGTGGTCAAGGCCGATGCCTACGGACATGGCATGGTGGCGTGCGCGCAGGCTTTGCGTGGCTTGGCCGATGGTTTTGTGGTTTCGACCATGGGTGAGGCCGATGCTTTGCGCAAAAGCGGTATCACACAACGGATTATGGTGCTGCAAGGCTTTATGAATGTCAGCGAAGCACGCATGGCGGCGCGGCTGATGCTGGAACCGGTGGTGCATCAGGCGTGGCAAGTCGAGCTGATTGAAAAAACATCGCTCGGTTTGCCATTGAGCGTGTGGCTAAAAATTGATACGGGGATGCACCGTGTGGGTGTGCCACCCGAGCAGGCGCGCGAGCTTCATGCGCGTTTGCTTGGCAGTGGGCGGCTACGTCACGCTCCGGGCTTGATGACGCATTTTGCTCGCGCTGACGAGGCGGATAGCACGGTGACAGAGCAGCAACTCGCTATGTTTCATGCGGTAACCGAGGGGCTGGCCGGCGAACGTAGTGTGGCCAATTCTGCGGGGCTGCTGGGCGGCGCGGCAGGGGGTTCCTTGGGTGATATTGTGCGTCCGGGCATTGCCTTGTATGGCAGTAATCCTGCGGACTACGGTTCGGCAGCGGAGTTTGGCTTAAAACCGGTGATGCGCCTGGAAAGCTGTCTTGTCGCCCTGCAATCTCAGCGCAAAGGCGATGCGGTGGGCTACGGTGGCCGTTTTGTCTGCCCTGAAGATATGCCCATGGCCGTGGCCTCGGTGGGTTATGCCGATGGTTATCCGCGTGTCACGGCGAGCGGCACGCCAGTAGCGGTGAATGGGCAGATCGCACGGCTGGCCGGGCGGGTGTCGATGGATTTAATCACCTTGGATATGCGCGGCGTGCAGGCCAAGCCGGGCGATACGGTCGAGCTTTGGGGCGAAACGATTGCGGTCGATGAGGTGGCCAGGGCGGCGGGTACTTTGGGCTATGAACTGCTATGTGCGGCGGGTCGGGCATGTCGGCGGGTGTATCGGCCTGCGCTGGACAACGAGAGCTGAGCTGATGGGTCATGGCTTCAAACATGGCTACACGTTTGACCCGACGTATGGTTACGATTTGGCAGGGTTGTTGGCCGTAAACGTGTCCGAGCCGCCGGATGACTTTGCCGCGTATTGGTGGGCACGTCACGCGCGCGTGGTGGCTCATGACCCGCGCCCGCGTACGCAATTTACCGGCACGCATGGGCGTTGGCGGGTGTTTGATTTTCACTTCCATGGCGCTGATGGCGCTGAACTTGGCGGCTGGATGCTCTTGCCGCGTTATCAGGCTGTCAGCCATATCTGGGTGATCGGTCACGGTTATGGTGGGCGAAACTCGCCAGATTGGAGTTGGCCGCTGCATGATGCGGCCTTGTTTTTTCCTTGTGCACGGGGTTTCGGGCGCAGCCGCATGAGTGGCGTGCCGAGTGACGCGGCGCAGCATGTGCTGCACGGTATCGAGAGTCGTGATAGCTACGTCTTGGGTCTGTGTGTTGATGATCTCTGGTTGGCAACCCGCGCTGCGCGGCAACTGTTGCCCGAATTGGGCTGGATAGGCTATGCAGGGATTAGCTTTGCCGGTGGCCTCGGTGCATTAGCCGCACCGTGGGAACCGCTGATTCAGGGCGTACATTTAAATGTACCCAGTTTCGGGCATTGGCCGCTGCGCCTCGTGTTGCCCACCGTGGGTAGCGGCGCGGCGATTCAGGCCTATGTGCATCAACATGGTCATGTGCCTGACACGCTGGACTATTACGATGCCGCCTCCGCTGCGCACTTTGCCCATACGCCGCTTTTGGCTGCACTGGCGCGCTTTGATCCGGCCGTTGCTCCGCCTGGGCAATTTGCGATTTTTAATGCCTGGGCGGGAAGCAAGGCGATTGAGGTCTTGCCTGCCGGGCATTTCGATTACCCGCAGCTCTTGCGTGAGGAGCTGCGTTTACACCGCCGACTTGTACACTGGTTTGAGTGCCAGCGTTAGCGATCTTAAACCTCTTTAAGAGACATCTTACGTTGTATGAAGCGCGAACATCACACCTGGTATTCCCCCGAGCTGCACCGCACGATGGAGCTATTGGTCTTTGGTCATGGTGGTGAAAAAATCCTTGTGTTCCCCACGCGCGACGGGCGTTTTCACGAATACGAAGATTTACGCATTGTTGAAGCCCTACACCCCTGGATTGAGGCGGGGCAGATGCAGCTCGTTTGCCTCGACAATATCGCCCACGAGTCGCTGTATTGTTTTTGGTGCCGCCCGCAGGATCGTTTTTTGCGTTATCTGGCGTACGAACGCTATGTGCTGGATGAGGTCTTGCCGTGGTTGCATGCCGAGCTGCCACCGGGCGATGTGGTCGCACATGGTTTGAGTATGGGCGCATTTTTCGCCACCAACTTTGCCCTGCGTCATCCAGCACGGGTGCAGCGTTTAGTGGCGTTTTCGGGGCGTTATGACTTAACCCGTGCGGTGGAGCATTTCAGCGATTTGCTCGATGGTTATTACGATGACACGGTGTATTTCAATACGCCGCTGCATTTTCTACCCAATCTGGAGCAGGGCGATATGCTGCAAAATTTGCGCGACATGCGAGTGACGCTCGCCGTGGGGCGAGACGACCCATTTATGCCGCAAAATATCGAATTACAGCAGATGCTTGTTGCCAAGGGTGTGCCAAGCGAGTTGTTTCTTTGGGATGGTCGTGCGCACCAGGGCGGTGCGTGGCGGCGCATGGCTCCGCTTTACTTGCCTTCTGTCGCAGAATGATGAGCCGTCGGTAGCCCGGATGGAGCGTAGCGGAATCCGGGGAGGGTAGCCCCGGATTTACATTCGGGCTACATGAACTACAGGGCTTGGCTGTGGTTTGAAACGTCCCTTGAAGCCTTCCAGAATCGACAACAAGGCCGGGATAAAAAACAGTACCAGCAAGGCCGAGAAGGCCAGGCCAAACACGATGGATACCGCCATTGGAATTAGGAATTGAGCTTGCAGTGAGCTTTCAAACATCAGTGGGGTCAAGCCGCCAATCGTGGTGAGTGACGTTAGAATTACCGCCCGCAAACGACCGCTGGCAGCTTCGACAAACGCCTCATGCAGACCCATACCCTTCTCGCGTAACTCGCTGAACAAGCTCACCAGAATAATGGCGTTATTGACCACGATACCGGCGAGGCCAAACAGGCCGAACATGGAGAGCAAGGTCAGGTCGATGCCCATAATCCAGTGGCCGAAAATAGCACCGGCGAGGCCAAGCGGGATAGCGGTCATGACCACCAGCGGCCAGCTCCATGAGCCTAGAATCCATACCAGCACCAGGTAAATCATCAGCAAGCCGATCATCAGTCCAGTCTTCATGTCGGCCAGTGTTTCGCGCTGGTCGGCGGAGCTGCCCTCTAAGCTGTAGCTAATGCCATAGCGTTCAGCCAGTTCGGGCAAAGCTTGTTTTTTCAGTTCGCTCAGGATGTTACGGCTGTTATTGAGTGCTTTGTCGATGTCGGCGGTCACTTCAACGGCGAGTTGACCTTGGGCATGACGGATCGCCTCAAAGCCACGGCGCGATTCCCAGGTTACGACACTGGGCAGTGGAATGAACTCACCGTTGGGTAGGCGGATGTTCAAGCGGTCGAGCACATCGAGGCGTTCACGCTCGCTGCGCGGCAATAGCACGCGCACTTCGAGTTCGTCCTGGCCGACTTGCACGCGCTGCACGAGGGCGCCATCAAACGCGGCGCGCAGTTGGCGACTGAGGCTTTCGGTGGTCAGTCCCAAGGCTTCGCCGGTAGGCGTGAGGCGATAAATCAGTTGCTCGCGACCATAGGGCAAGTCGTCGGCGACATCACTCACCCCGGACACGTTGCGCAAGGTTTCTTGCAAACTGAGTGCGGCATCTTTCAGCTTATCGGTTTGCGTGCCAGTTAGTCGCACGGTCAAATCACGGCTGGGCGGGCCGGATTGGCGCGAACTGATACTCAGGTTTTCCAGACCCGCGACCGGAGGTGTGAGTTCGCGCCACTTGGCGATCAGAGCTGCGTTGCGCACGCTACGCTGCTCCGAAGGCACCAGTTCCAGCATGATGGAGGCGAGCTGTTCACCGCTCGCGCCGTTGCCGCTAGAGCCAATCGTGGCATTCATGCGGCTGACTGCGGTTTTCACCAAGGTTTCGCCAAACGATTTTTCAGTCTGCGAGAGGCTGGTTTCCAATGTTTTAAGAAAGGCTTCCGTCTGCGCCCTAGGTGTACCGGCGACAAAGGTCGCATTGGCATAAATCACCGAGGATTCGGGCGATGGGAAGAATACAAACGGAATGCGCCCACCCACCAGCAGGCCGACGGCAAGCAGCATCAAACCCAAGGTCAGGCTGACGGTGGTGTAGCGGTATTCAATCGCCTTAGTCACAAGGGGGCGGAAACGCTGGTCACGGAAATGTTCAAACGCCGTGTCCAAGCGTTGGCGGAATTTGGACACCGGGCGGCGTGCTTCGGCCACAAACCCCGCATACAAATGCGCGGGCAAAATCAGGAAACATTCCAGCAAGGAGGCCATGATGACCATAATCATGACAAACGGGATGTCGAACATGATTTTGCCAAACACACCGCCAACCATCAAAAGCGGCAGGAAGGCGGCAACCGTAGTCAGGGAGGAGGCCACCACCGGCCAGACCATGCGTTGTGCACCACCGATGGCAGCGCGTTCCGGCGATTCGCCCATGGCACGGTGAGTGGCGGCATCTTCGCCAACGACGATCGCATCATCGACGATAATTCCCAGTGCCATAATCAGCGCAAACAGGCTGAGCATATTGATCGAGCCGCCAAACAGATACAGCAAGCCAAGCGTGAGCAAAAAGGCGGTGGGCACGCCCGCCGCGACCCACAAAGCCACCCGACCCGGTAGGAAGAGATAAAGAATGATTACGACAACCAGCAGGCCGGACAAGCCGTTACTGAGTAAAAGGTTGATGCGGTCGCGCACCAATTCCCATTGTTGATCGTACACATCAAGGTGCAGGCTGGGCGGTAGGCTAGGGCGGGTTTTGGTCAGCCAGATGTCGAGGGCTTTGGCGGCCTTGAGCGCGTCTCCGTTTTCGGTGCGCTGCAATATCAATTCCACCACCGGTTCGCCTTGCAGCTCAAGTGCAAGGCTGGCCGGGCGAGCTTCGCGGGTGATGACGGCCACATCGCCCAGACGCAGCATGCCTTGGTCGTCGCTAATCAGCGGCAGATTGGCAAAGCCTTCGGCATCGCGGCGTTGTTCCAAACTGCGAATTTCGCGTGCGCCATCGTCTTGGCCGGCAATGCCGGAGGGAATGTCGCGTGCGAGCTTGGCCACGCGATCACCCGCATCGGCCAGAGATAGGTTCAGGCTTTCAAGCTGTGCGCTTGGAATTTCAATCGCAATGCGTTCATTGGGTAAGCCTTGAATATCAATACGATCAATGCCTTGGGCTAAAAGCTCGCGTTCAAATTGGCGTATCCATGGGCGCAGTTCGCTCAGGCTGGGCCCGCGCACCAATACGCGCGCCACGGGTTCGTAGCGGGTGATACGGCTGACTTGGGCGGCTTCGGCATCTTTGGGGAAATTACTGAATTCGGCCACGCGCTGGCGCACCTGATCGAGTGCTACCAGCGAGTCGGTGCCATCCACCAGTTCGAGCGTGATATTGGCGATACCCTGTGCGGCGGTTGATGAGAGCTTCTTCACGCCATCGACGGTTTTCAGGCGTTCTTCCAGCGGGATGACGATACCGTTTTCCACGTCTTCGGCGGAGGCTCCGCTCCACACCACGCGCACGCTGAGTACGTCGAGGGCAAAGTTGGGGAAAAACTGCACATTCATGCGAGTAATGCCCATGAATCCGGCGATCAAGGCCATCAACACCAACACATTAGCGGCGACTTTGTGGCGAATAAAAAACGCGAGCATCCCGTTCATGAGCGTGCTTCAGCCGGGGTGTTTTGCACGGCGGCTTTCAGCGGCGACACGGGCAGACCTTCAATCGCATTGGGCAGATGCGTGGTCATGACAATGGCACCAGGGGTTAGCTCGGCGGCACGGAGCAGAATTAAATGTTGTTGGCCTTGCTGTATATCGCCAACGTGCTCGATGTCCACGCCGTGCAGGCGACCGTCTTGAAGCAGGTAGACGCGCGTGCCGCCATGCAAGGCTGAATAGGGAAGCGCCACCACATTGTCCTGCGCAGGCAGGGCGAGCTGTGCCGTGACCAAGCTACCGCTAGGGATGCTGCTATTTTTATCGAGTTTGAGCAGAGCATCCACACCGCGAGCATCCGCTTCGCCAGAAAGCCGCTCCAGTGTGGCGGGGATAACCTGCTGGTTGTAGGTGATGCTGGCCTGCGGTTTGCTGCCGGATTGCAGTGCAGTGCGCAAAACTTCGGCTTGCGGGGCGGGGACTTTGGCGCGCAGGAATAGCGCATCCGCCGGGTAGAGGGTGAGCAGGGTTTGACCGGGTGAAACCTGATCGCCCGCCGCCACTTCGACGCTGGCAATGCGCGCGGCAAAGGGCGCGTTCATCGTGCCGCGCTCGGCATCACGCTGCGCTTCGTCGAGTTTGGATTTAAGCTGTGCCAGGCGTGCGGGCGCTTCGGCAATGGCTTGTTGACGTTGCAGTACCGCGAGTTTGCTGCGGGCAAGTTGCTCGCGTGCCGTGTCGGTGGCGGCTTGCGAACCGAGTTTTTGTGCTTGAATGGACTCGTTGCGTTGCAGGCTGTTGAGCGCCAGTTGCTCCATTTGCTGCTCATGCTTCAGCGCAGCGCGGTCATTGGCGAGGTTGATGTTTTCGCGTTCGATGTCGGCCTTGATTTGCGCCACACGCGGCTGTAAATCACGCGCATCCAACTTGGCGAGGGCTTGTCCGGCCTGTACGCTTTCGCCATCACGCACCAAGACTTGAAGCACTCGCCCACTGACTGGTGCAGCAATACGCACGCGGTCGGGGGCTTCTATTTTTCCCGACATGATAAGACTGGGTTGCAGGCTGGCTGGGGTAATGTTTTGCGTGTCCACATGCCACACCCGCTCTTGCGTCACCAAGGGCGCGGGTTTGCTGCGTGTGGCTTTGAGTACCATAAAACCGAGAACCGCAATGGCGAGAATCAGCAGGGGAAGAATGATTTTGAGTTTCATGCGGTTCATTGAAGCGTGGACATAAGTTTTGGTTGGAACGGTTTAACGCAAAATGGTTTCACGGTAATAGCGCAATTCTTCCAGCGAGGCGCGAATATCGTCGAGCGCGCGATGTGCGCCAGCCTTCTCGAATTTGGGCACGGCAGGATACCAGCGGCGCGCCAGTTCTTTGACCGTACTGACATCAAGGTTGCGGTAATGAAAAAAGTCTTCGAGCAATGGCATGTGGCGCGCAAGAAAGCGGCGATCTTGGCAAATGCTATTGCCGCACATGGGCGAAGCGCGTTGCTCGCTCCACTGACGCAGAAAATCCAAGGTAAGAACTTCGGCATCATGCGCGCTGTGTGTGCTTTGGCGTACCCGCTCTAACAGGCCGGAGGCGCTGTGGTGGGTTTGGTTCCATTCGTCCATACCCTGCAATATGTTTTCAGGCTGATGCACGGCAAACACCGGGCCTTCGGCCAGAATGTTGAGTTGTTCGTCGGTCACTAGGGTGGCGATTTCGATAATCACATCGCTCTCAGGTTCGAGGCCGGTCATTTCAAGGTCGATCCAGATCAGGTGGTTTCGCATCGTTCTATCCTTTTGTTGACGGTTTTTATTTTACGCTGGATGCGGTGGTCATCCTGCTAATATGTCGGCCACTTTAGCAGGATGTCGGGATCATGAGCGAGCAGCAACACAGCGCGGAGCATATTCGGGAGTGGGTGAGCGAGATTCACGAATTGCTCGAACGCCAACGCTTGGTTGAACAGTTGGTGGCGCGTGAAGATGCTGCCGATGAGCGCAGCTCCATCGTGGAAAATATGGTGCACAAGCAGCATCTGGTGGCCTTGTCGGCCAAGCTGGAAAAAATCCACCCGGCGGATGTGGCGCGCATTCTGGAGATGTTGCCGCGTAAAGATCGTTTGATTGTCTGGGACTTGGTCAAGTCGGACATGGACGGCGAGGTGTTGCTGGAAACCTCGGATGCGGTGCGTGAGTCGCTGATCGAGGCGATGGATACGCATGAGTTGGTGGCGGCGACCGAGCAATTGGATGCCGATGAAATTGCCGATCTGGCCGTTGATTTGCCAGAAGAAGCCTTGCAAGGTGTGTACAAAACCCTGAATCCCGAAGAGCGCGAGCAGGTGCGTTTGGCCATGTCCTACTCCAGTGATGCGGTGGGGGCGCGCATGGACTTCGAGATGGTTAATGTGCGCGAGGATGTGAGCGTGGAGGTGGTGCTGCGCTATTTGCGCCGCCTGAAGGAGTTACCCGATCATACTGACCAGTTGTTTGTGGTTGACCGGGATGAGCACTTGCGTGGCGTGTTGCCGCTGAAAACCCTGCTGGTATCGCAGCCTGAGGATGAGGTGCGGCAGATTATGCAGGTTTCAGCACGCTCGTTTGAGGTGGACGGCGAAATGCAGGCCGCTGCCGAGGCCTTCACGCGCTATGACCTGATTACCGCGCCGGTGGTGGATGCAAAAGGGGTGGTGGTCGGGCGTTTGGCGGTAGATGAAATGGTGCATTACATCAAGGAACGCCAAGAGCTGGAGCAATTAAGCCAAGGCGGTCTGCGCGAGGAGGAAGATATTTTCGCGCCGCTATCGAATAGCCTGAAAAACCGTGCGCCGTGGTTGGGGGTGAATCTGGTCACGGCGTTGATTGCCTCCAGCGTGATTAGCCTGTTTGAAGGCACGATTTCGCAATTGGTGGCGCTGGCTGCACTGATGCCGATTGTGGCGGGCATGGGCGGCAATGTGGGCAATCAGACGATTACCATGATTGTGCGTGCGCTGGCGAATAATCCCTTGAGCAGCACCGATGTGCGTAATTTGTATCTCAAGGAAGTCAGTTTGGCCTTGATTAACGGCATGATGTGGGGCGCGGCATTGGCGGTGATTACCTTTGTGATGTACAAGGATGCGCCGCTCGGTGGGGTAATGATGTTGGCGGTGACGCTTAACTTTGTGCTGGCCGCCCTGTTGGCAGTGACCATTCCCGTGATGCGCGCGCGCATGGGGCGTGACCCGGCGCTGGGTTCAAGCGTGATGATTACGGCGATTACCGATTCGGGTGGTTTTTTTATTTTCCTAGGGTTAGCAAGCCTGTTTTTGCTGCATTAAGGCGTATTTAAAGTATGAGTAAACGCCATTTAAACGACCAGCAACGTCGCAATATCGAACAACGCAATGCGCGTGAGGTCGATAATACGGACTTGCGTCCCGGCCTGGTGGTGGCACATCACGGCAAGCAGGTGATGCTTGAGGATGCCGAGAGTGGCGAGCGCCACGGCTGTACGGTCAAGCAAACTTTGGGGGCGGTGGCCACGGGGGATCGGGTGCGTTGGCGTGAAAATGCCGATGGGCGCGGTTCGGTGGAGTTCGTCGAACCGCGCCGCTCCTTGTTGATTCGCCCAGATACCTTGGGCAAGCCGCGTTTGATGGCGGCAAATATCGACCAGGTGCTGATTACCATTGCGCCGGTGCCGGAGCCGAACGCGAGCGTGATTGATCGGGCGATTGTGGCTGCGCTGGATTTGCCCGCCGAGCCGATTTTGCTTATCAATAAGGCGGATATGCTTAATCCGGCACAGCGTCAGGGAATGCGCGATTTTGTGGCGGAGTGGGTGGCGACAGGGGTTGTGGCTTTGGAAGTCAGTGCGACCACGGGCGAGGGCATTGAGGCTCTTCAGGCCTGCCTGCAAGGACATCAAAGCCTGTTTGTCGGCTTATCCGGAGTGGGGAAGTCATCCTTGGTGGCGGCACTGATGCCCGCCGGCTCGGAAATTCTGATTGGCAAAATTTCCGAGCATAGCCAGGAAGGCAAACACACCACGCGCACCAGTACGCTTTATCACCTGCCGAGTGGCGGCGATGTGGTCGATGCGCCGGGCGTGCGTGATTTTGGCGTGTGGGCGATGACCGTGGAAGCGGTGCGACGCGGTTTTGGTGAGATTGAAAACGCGGCGCAGCATTGCCGTTTTTCCAACTGCACGCACCGCGCCGAGCCGGGCTGCGCCGTCAAGCAGGCGGTGGCCCAGGGCACGATTACGCCGCGCCGTTACCAAAGCTTTTTGGAAATGATGGACAAATTGGCGGCACAAAGCCCCGGTGCATAGGCTGCAACCTGGACTTTGTGGCATCAGCCACTCTTACTTGGAGCGGAAGGAAATGCGACCCTTGGTCAGGTCGTAAGGGGTGAGCTGCACGGTCACTTTGTCGCCGGTAAGAATTTTGATGTAGTTCTTACGCATACGGCCTGAAATGTGGCAGGTGACGACGTGGCCGTTTTCGAGTTCGACGCGGAACATGGTGTTGGGGAGGGTGTCGAGCACCGTGCCCTGCATCTCGATATAGTCTTCTTTCGACATTAAATTACTTATGGTCTTGACAGGAAAGCGCGGATTATCGTTGAAGCACCCGTTTGGGGCAAGCTCATTAAGCTGTGTGCTAGGATGATACCTTTGATTTATGAGTAAAGGTTAAGGTTATGCGCGTTCCATTTGCGGCAGTTTTTCCGGGGCAAGGTTCTCAATCGGTGGGCATGATGAATGCTTGGGGTGAGCATCAAGCCTTGGTTGAGCAGACGTTTGTCGAAGGCTCCGAGGCGCTTGCTGGCGTTGATCTATGGGCGATTGCCAGCCACGGGCCGGAGGCCGAAATTAATCGCACGGAAATCACTCAGCCGATGATGCTGACGGCCGGGGTTGCAGCATGGCGTGTTTGGCAGGCCGCGGGCGGTGCCATGCCATTGTGTATGGCCGGTCATAGTTTGGGTGAATACACTGCTTTAGTGTGTGCCGGGGCGCTGGATTTTGGCGATGCGGTGCGCGTGGTGGCCGAGCGCGGGCGCTTGATGCAGCAGGCCGTGCCCATGGGCGAGGGTGCCATGGCGGCGGTGTTGGGGCTGGCCGATGACGTAGTACTGGCCGTGTGTGCCGAGGCGACGCAGGGCGCTGAAGTGGTCGAGGCGGTGAATTTCAATAGCCCCGGCCAAGTGGTGATTGCTGGCAGTGCGGCGGCAGTCGCGCGTGCTGCACCGTTGTTGCTCGAAAAAGGCGCCAAGCGCGTACTGCCTTTGCCGGTGAGCGTGCCGTCGCATTCCTCGTTGATGCAGGATGCGGCTGTGCAAATGGCCAAGGTTTTGGATGCCGTGGACATTCGCCGCCCTCTGATTCCTGTGCTGCACAATGTGGATGCGGCGGAACATGCCGATCCCGAAGCGTTGCGCGCGGCGTTGGTCAGTCAGTTGCATCGCCCGGTGTTGTGGGTGGATAGCGTGCGTGCTTTGCAGTCGCGTGGCGTGTCGGCCTTGGTTGAATTTGGTCCGGGCAAGGTACTGGCCGGGCTGACCAAGCGCATTGAGCGCGATTTGGCCGCCTATCCTCTGTTGGATGCTGTGACTTTGGACGCGGCAATGATTGCTTTGAATGAGGAGATTTGAGAAATGACGATGGAATTGGCAAATGATGTGGTGCTGGTCACGGGTGCGTCGCGTGGCATTGGTGAGGCCGTGTTGCATGAGTTGGCTGCTCGCGGAGCGCGGGTCGTGGGTACGGCGACTTCGGAGGCAGGCGCAGCGGCCATTGCCGCCAAATTGGCTGAAAAAGGTTTTCAAGGCACGGGCATGAAGCTCAATGTGACCGAGCAGAGCAGCGTGGACGAGGTTTTGCAGGCGGTTGAAAGCCAATTTGGCACGGTGAGCATTTTGGTGAACAACGCGGGCATTACTCGCGACACCTTGCTGATGCGCATGAAGGATGAGGATTGGGATGCGATTATCCAGACTAATCTGACCTCGGTGTTTCGACTGTCCAAGGCCGTGTTGCGCGGCATGATGAAGGCGCGTCATGGTCGTATTATCAGTGTGGCCTCGGTAGTTGGGGTCATGGGTAACGCCGGGCAGACTAATTATGCGGCGGCCAAAGCGGGCATCATCGGCTTCTCCAAATCATTGGCGCGTGAGGTTGGCAGCCGTGGTGTGACCGTGAATGTGGTCGCTCCGGGCTTTATCGACACCGATATGACCCGCGAATTGAGTGAGGAGCACAAGCAGGCGATGTTGAGCCAAATCCCGTTGGCGCGTCTGGGCCAAGTCGGCGAAATCGCCCATGCGGTGGGCTTTTTGGCCTCGCCACATGCTGGTTACATTACAGGTGAAACCCTGCATGTGAATGGTGGAATGTATATGGCATAAGTCTTTTTTCACAAAAAAGACATTTACAGGCTGGATTGGTTCGCTGCTTTTCACTACAATCCACGCCGAACTTTGACTCCACCCCCTATCTCAAACGAGGTTATCTAATGAGTAGCATTGAAGAACGCGTCAAGAAAATTGTTGTAGAACAGCTTGGCGTAAAAGAAGAAGATGTCACTGTTGATGCTTCTTTCGTGGATGATCTTGGCGCTGACTCCCTCGACACGGTCGAGCTGGTTATGGCGCTTGAAGAAGAATTCGAATGCGAAATTCCTGACGAAGATGCTGAAAAAATTACCACGGTTCAGCAAGCCGTTGAATTTATTAAAAATCACCAAGCCTAATTTTAGCCCGTACTTGGCCATAGGTTGATTTATAACAGTCTTCTGTAAGTTCAAAAGCCCTGACATTGTTTGCAATGCCAGGGTTTTTTTATGTTCATGCGGTTTGTCCGCATGGGTTGTTCGTTTTTTGGGGTCATGTCCATGAGTAAACGTCGTGTCGTAGTGACCGGTCTCGGAATCATTTCGCCGGTAGGCAATACGGTTGCGCAGGCTTGGGAAAATGTTCTTG
>DYLI01000136.1:0-1501 GCA_020722165.1 Halothiobacillus neapolitanus
GGGTCGGTGCATGGCGTATTCCGCGTTTGCGGCGGCATATCGGGGTGATTTTTCAGAACCCGCACCTGTTAAATGAGTGGAGCGTGTTCGACAATATCGCTCTGCCATTGCGTGTGCAGCATTATCCGCGTGAGGAAATTGTGCGTCGCGTGCGTGCCGCATTGGATAAAGTCGGCCTGTTTGAGCGTGAGCAGGCACGTCCTTTGGAGCTTTCGGGGGGAGAGCAGCAACGCGTTAACATTGCGCGTGCGTTGGTGGCGCGCCCTTCGATTATTCTTGCCGACGAGCCCACGGGCAACCTTGACCCTGAATTAGCTTTTGAAATCATGCGCTTATTTATGCAGTTTAATGCAGCAGGTGTCACGATGTTGATCGCTACGCACGCGCTGGATTTGATTGATGCGTTTGATGCTCCGCGCTTGTTGTTGCGTGATGGGCGTTTGACGACGGAAGGTCTTGAATCATGAGTCGTAAGCAGGCGCAAGGCGCATCGCGTCAACTGGGAATGAAAACCCGCTTTCAGGCTTGGGTCGATCATCACCGCGAGAGTTTTCAGGATGCCTTGCGCCGCCTCGTGCGCCGACCAGTCGGGCAGCTTTTAAGTATGTTGGTGATTGGTTTGAGCCTAACCTTGCCGATTACCTTGTTACTGACGCTGCATTCCGCACGTATCGGTTTGAATGGCTGGTCGCAGGAATTGGGCATGGTGCAGTTGTTTCTCCATGCACCTTCTGGGCAGGAGGCAAACGGCAGCGAGAGCGCGGCGGATAGACTGCTCAAGGAGCTCCGAGCCGATCCACGCTTGCGCGAAGCGCGCTTGATTCCCCCCGAAGAAGGTTTGAAGCAGCTTGCCGCCTTGCATCAATTCGATAGCCTGTTGTCCGAGATGAAGCACAATCCCTTACCCAGCGTGATCGAGGTCTACCCACAGCGACCAGAGGAGCTTGAAATATTGCGTAGCGAGCTTGCCGCACGTCCTGAGGTGGCTTCAGCGCGCATTGATGCGCAAGCGGTTGAGCGTCTGCATGGCTTGATTGTATCGGCGGAGCATCTTCTGGCGCTGTTCTTGTTGATGCTGGTGCCGACGCTGGCGATTACCGTCAGCAACACGATTCGCCTTGAACTGGAGCATCGCGTGGATGAAATTCGCTTATTGCAGCTCATTGGCGCGACATCGGGTTTTATCCGCCGTCCCTTGCTTTATGTGGGGGGGCTGCTTGGCTTGGGCGGTACCTTAATGGCGGTCGCAATGACTCTGATTGCGGCGCACGCCTTAAACGAAGCCATGAGCCGCGTAGGTTTTAGCTTGCCTTTAAATTCCGCACCAGCCTTGCTACTGGTTGCCGCGCTTCCACTTGGGTTTGTTCTGGGGATTCTCGCCGCGTGGTTAGCCAGTGTGCTGCAAATGCGGCAAATTCGCGTGCTTTAACTTCGTTGAACGGCGCATTGCGGCGCAGGAATCAGCCTTAAAATGCTCATGTAGCCCGGATGATAATCCGGG
>DYLI01000136.1:1601-3825 GCA_020722165.1 Halothiobacillus neapolitanus
ATCCGGGTTACGTTGCTGTGGTTGTATTGAAAAAATATCACCACTTGGTGGGCGAAAACGTGTAGGTGCGAATTCTATTGAATGCCCTAAGCAAAGATCGTGAAAAGGCGCTTACAGCGTGCTTTGTAACAGCACAATGCCAAACACAATCAGACCTGCTGCTGCAAGGCGCATTGGCCATGCGCTGCGTTCGCCGAAGACGAACAGGGAAATCAGGCTGGCGGCGACGATGCCGAGGTTGGTGAGCGACACCACATGTGCAGCGGGAAGCTCGCGCATGGCGCCCACGACAAGCGCATAGGCCGTGCCGATGGCGAGCGCGCCGCCGAGCGCGATCCATTTTTTCGGTGTGCAGGGCGGTAAAATACGCCGGGTTTCGCGGTAGCGCAGCGCGCTGAAGGTGAGCCATGACAAGGCGTAGCCGACGCTGATAAACCCCATCAGGCTGGCAAAATTGGGCAAATGCGGCGCGGCGAGTTTGTCGCTTAGCGAATAGATTGAGGTCATGAATGCGGCCAAGAGGGCAAAGGGTACGGCGTGGCGTACATCGCCTTGGCGCGCACTCCAGCCGAGAAGTAGCAAACCTAAGCTGCCGATAGCCAGTCCTAGCCAGCCCATGCTCGTGGTGCTTACGCCAAAAAACAGCCCAGCCCATAGCGCAATTAGCAGCGGCGAGCTGCGTGCCAGCGGGTAAACCAGTGCCACGGGGGCGTAATGGTAGGCTTTGCGCAGGGCGAGAAAATAGATGGGGTTGGCGATGGAGGTCACCAGCAGAGCGAGCACGAGTTCCTGATTCCAGTGCGCTTCCATGATGAGGCTTGCAATTGCCCAAGGGCCAAACAAGGCCAAATGCCCGGCCAGTGCCCACCACAGCGGGTCGCATTCGCGCTTGGCATGGCGCGCCATCAGGTTCCAGCCGACGTGCAGCGCCACGGATAGGGTGATGGCGAGATAGGCGTTCAGGCTGTGCCTCTCATACTAGGCCGCGCCAGACTTGCCCATCCTGCGCAATGGAAACACCACGCGACAGAGGCTCGGGATGCGCCATCAACCACGCATCGAGATCATGGCTGATGTGGGTCAGCCAGGTTTCGAGCGGAGCGATTTTTTGATGCAAACTGAGCGCAAGATTAAGGTCATTGTGATTGCGGCGCGGCGTGTCGCTTGGCGGGTGCGAGCAGTCGAGCAGCATTAAATCCGGGCGATGGGTTTGCAAAAAGGCGAGCGTGGCGGCGGGCAAGTCCACGGTGTCGGTCAGGTAGGCGATGCGCGCGCCATCGACTTCAATAAAGTAGCCCAGTGTCGGGCGTGAATGAATCAGCGGCAGGGGCGTAATTCGTATGTCACTGATTTCAAAGCACTGGAAGGCTTCAAGCGTGGCGGAAAAATCCAGAATGCCGGGGTGGGTGTGCAAATCATCACAGCCGTGCTCATCCACAGGCCCATGGATGGCGAGGCTTGCGCCCTTGCCCCAGCGTATTTCAAACAGCCCGGCGACGTGATCCATGTGGTAGTGAGTGAGCAAGACAGCATCGAGGCTGCCGCTGGGGAAGCGCGTGCCGAAATCGGCCAGGCCAGCATCCAGGGCAATGCGCGTGTTGCCATGTTCGATCAGCGCGCTGGCAGGGCGACGGATGTAACTGCTCACGGCGCGGGAGCGCTGGCAGGCGGGGCAGTCGCAGCCATACAGCGGTACGCCGCCGACCGCGCCGCTGCCTAACACGGTAAATTTCATACGCGTAATACCTCAACAAGTTGCGCGGTGGCCTGCGTCAATTCTGCATCGTTGTGAATCATCTGCAAACGCGGGTGCTGCAAACTTTCAAAGGCCAGCGCTCCCTCAAGACGCTCGTCAATTTGCGCTGGGTTTTCACGCCCACGCGCTTCAAGCCGCGCGCGCAAAACGTCGGGCGATACGCGCACCAGCACGGGTACGAGGCTGTGCGGATAGAGACGTGCGGCTTCATCCAGATACGCACGGCTGCCGTTCATGACAACATTTAATCCGCGCTCAAGCCAGGCGTTGATTTCAAGCCCCAGGCCATAATCTAAATTGTGGCTATGCCAGTGCATGGCAAACAGCCCCGCCTTTTGACGCGCATGGAACTCGTCCGGCATCAGTGCAATGTGGTTTTCCCCGGCCAGCTCCACCGGGCGGGTGATGTAGCGGTGGGCAAAAATCACGTTTTCACCGGCCAGTTGCGCGCGTGCGCCGCGCAGCAGG
>DYLI01000137.1 GCA_020722165.1 Halothiobacillus neapolitanus
CGAGATCGACCCCGCGGGCATGAAAGCCGAGTTCACGGGTGACTTCGAGCCATTCACCTCGGCCACAACCCAAATCGAGCACGTGGCACTGGGGATGGATGTCGAGCAGCGGGGTGAGGAAAGGAGCGTACTGGCGCAGGCGATCTTTGATCAGCTCGCGCGAACCCCGGTGGCGGTCTTCAAACGCTCGGTAAAAGGATTTTGAGTCAGGAGTTTCAAACGGTGGCTGGCTCATGGGGGCGTCTCATTTTGTTGGCTTTCACCGGCGTGGCAGATTGCTGTTTGGCAATGGTTCATGCGGGCAAAAATCAATTGCTCTGCACCCGGCGAATAGCAATATTGGTCAGCGCATATCCAAACAAGGTCATGGCGAGGATGACAAACATGCTGTAACCGAGGTGATAATACGTTGTCATGCGGTCGCCGTAATAGCCGCTGTGAAAGTATTCAACCACGTCAACCAAGGGAAAATACAGCAATATTTCTCGAAACTGCTCCGGCACGGCATAGAGCGGAAGGAATACCCCGGAAAACGGCAGCATGAGGTAGAGAATGATGTGCGATACACGCTCGACGGTTTCGCTCAGCTCCGCCAGCGCGGCCATGATGAGCACGAAGGCGAAGGAAAACCAGATCACCAGGAGATAGCCCAAGGCCATGGTGAGAACGTCCGCGGGCCAGGTGCAAATGCCGAGTTGGACGAAAATGAGGTAGAGGATGAAAAATGCCCCTGCTGAACCAGAAAATTCGAGCAGAATGCGCGAATAAATAATGTCCATCGGGCGAATCGGCTGGTGATGCAGCAGGGCGCGGTTGATTTCTATGGCTTTGGTCACACGCCCCGTGCCATTGCGCCAGAAGAGCAGGGTGGGGTAGCTGACGGCCAGATATTCGGCGACCGAGAATGTGGCGTGGCTTTCGATATGCGAAAAAATCACCATCACGCCGACGATGAACATCGAGGGCTCGGCGACCAGCCAGATGGCGCCCAGCCCTTCGCGGCCAAAGCGGGTGATGGTTTCGCGCATGGTCAGCGCCCAGATGACGCGGCGCTGGATGCGCAGTTGCTCCCAAAAACCGAGGCCGGTCTCGACAGCGGGGGAACGGGGGGCTTCAGCGGTCATGGTGTTCCTTCACGCCGCCGATGATCACGCTGAGCACCCCCCACAGCAGCAGGCCGACAACGAATGTGGCGAGCACGCCGCGAATTCGCTTGGGCTCCATGGCCTGGTCGGGCAGGCTGGGTTTGGCGATGACCTCGACGAAGAGTTGCTGCTTTTGTGCGGTGATGCGCGCCTGCTCCAGCGCGGCGAGCGCTGCGGCGAGTTCTTTTTCCGCGAAGGTTTGGTTCAGCACCAGTTGTTCGTAGGGTGAGGCTTTGGTGGCGAGCGAGTTGCCGCCGCCGGCGACTTTGGCGCTTTGGCGGGCGATTTCCTGCTTCAGGTCTTCCACACCTTTGCGCAGCAGCGGCACTTGCGGGTTGTCGGGCGTGGTGGAGAGCATTTGCGAAAGCTGGGTTTGCGTGGCGATGAGCTGATCTTGCAATTTGGCCACGAGCTGTAGTTGCAGGGCCGATTCGGGCGCGGGGTTGAACACGCCTTGTTTGTTGCGGTAGGCGGCCATGGCGAGCGAGGCGGCGCGCACCTTGGCTTCGGCCTTGGCAACGTCTTGCTTGTAAAACCGCACGGCCTCTTCGTTGGCCTGGGCGTTGAGGCGGTTGATGAGGTCTTGCCCCAGCGCCAGCAGCTTGGCGTTGATGCGCTGGGCGTCTTGCGCGGTGTAGGCGGTCACGCGCAGGGTGCTGATGTTGGAGACGGTGTCGATGTTGTCGGCCACCATTTTTTTGTAGTACTCGAACAGTTGTTCAAAACTGGAGTAGGGCCAGAAGATGCCGCCGAAGCGGTTGAACACGTCGATGTGGTCGTTGCTCACCATCTGGCGGTAGTCGAGGGTGCGCTGCAGTTCGGCCAGGGCGTCGCGCGACAGGACGTAATCGCGCACGGAATACGCGCCCGAGCTGGAATGCGACAAGCCCGCAGTGGCCAGCAGCGAGCTGAAGCCGCCGGTATTGGTCTGCTGCGGGTTGTAGATGACAAAGCTCGAATCGGAGATGTACTGGCCGCTGGCAATGAGGCCGAAATACACGCCGGACAAGGCCGTGGGAATGACCACGGTGGCGAGGAAGAGCTTGTTGATGCGTTGCCAGAAGGGCTTTTTGGGAGTGGTCACGGGTTGGTTGGCGGGAAGGGTTGGATGGTGTTTGCGGGGAGGGGAGGGAGGCGGTGATCGGGTTTCCCCTCCCCGGCCCTCCCCATAAGTGGAGAGGGGGTTCAGGCGGGTTGTTCGGTTGCTTGTTGGGTTGCTGTTACGGGGATGCGGCCATAGACGTCGGCAAAGCGCACGATGTCGTCTTCGCCCAGGTATTCGCCGCTCTGCACCTCGATCATGACCAAGGGCAGAGTGCCGGGGTTCATCAGCCGGTGCGGGGTGCAGGGCGGAATGAATGTCGATTCATTGGTGCGGACGTATTGATCAGCTTCGCCGTTGATGATTTTTGCCGTGCCCGACACCACAATCCAGTGTTCGCTGCGGTGGTGGTGCATTTGCAATGAAAGGCTGGCGCCGGGCTTGACCTCGATGCGCTTGATCTTGAAATGCGGCCCTTCTTCGAGCACGGTGTAGGTGCCCCAGGGGCGGTGGACGGTGCGGTGGAGTTTGTGGGCGTCGTGGCCCTTGGCCTTGAGCGCGGCGTAGAGTTTGCGCACGTCTTGCGCCTTGTCTTTCGAGACCACGAGCAGGGCGTCTGGGGTATCGACGATGATGAGCCCCTGCACGCCGACGGCGCCAATGAGGCGATCTTCGCCGTGGATGGAGCAGTCTTGCACGGCGTGCAGTACGGCGTCGCCTTCCACGCGGTTGCCTTGGGCGTCCGGCGGGAGCAGGTTGCTCAGCGCAGTCCAACTGCCAATGTCGCTCCAGCCGATATTGCAGGGCACGAGGGCCACGCGGCGCGATTTTTCGGCCAGGGCGTAGTCGATGGACACGTCGGGCACGGGTTCGAAGCTGCGGGCGTCGAGCTCCACCTGCAGAATGCCCTCGCCCTGCACCCGGCGCGAGCGGCCCAGGCAGTCTTGCACGGCTTCGACGATGGCGGGGCAGTGCTGCTCCATTTCTTCGAGCAGGGTGGCCGGGGTGGCGCAGAACATGCCCGAGTTCCAGTAGTAGCCGCCTTGCTGCAGAAAGGCGCGCGCGGTGTCGAGGTCGGGCTTTTCAACGAAGCGTTTGACCTGCTGGCCCTCGGCTTGGATGTAGCCAAAACCGGTGTCGGGCGCCTCGGGCTCGATGCCGAAGGTCACCAGCCAACCTTCGAGCGCGAGTTGGGTGGCGCGCTCCACGGCGCTGGCGAATGCCGCCTGGTCGGCAATGAGGTGGTCGGCGGGCAGAATGAGCAGCACGGTATCTGAGGGCCCCCAGGGTCGGTTTGCCGACCCGCCCCCCGAGGGGGTCAAGGAAACTTGGGGCGGCCCGGCGTTTCCTTGAGTGCTTTGGCTCTCGGCATGCAGCGCAGCGGCGGCGATGGCCGCGGCGGTGTTGCGGCCAAAGGGTTCGAGCAGGTAGGTGGTGGCGAGCTTGCCGGGGTTGACGGCGGCGTATTCGTCTTCGGTCTTGAAGAAAAACTCGCGGTTGGTGACGGTGTAAACCTCTTCCACGCCAGGCAGTGCGGCGGCGCGGAGAAAGGTTTTCTGCAGCAGGCTTTGCCCATCGGCCAGCTTGATGAAGGGCTTGGGATGGCTGTCGCGTGAAACCGGCCAGAGCC
>DYLI01000138.1:0-1613 GCA_020722165.1 Halothiobacillus neapolitanus
CGCGATATTGGCAGCGAGGCTGTTTTGGCTGCTTATGCGGCCTCACGCGCCTCGGATTATGCCAAGAGCTATCCGGTGATGGATGTGCTGGCGCGTGGTTTTACCGCTGCCGTGCCCGTGCCCAAGCTGTTCAAGGGGCTGGCCTTGGTGGCAATGGATGCGCTGCCGCCGTTGCGCAAGCGTTTTGTGCGTCAGATGATGGGGTTGAATGGGTGACATTAATGACACAACAGGCAATGACACAACACACCGACATCCTGATTATCGGCGGCGGCATGGTGGGCATGGCTTTGGCCTGCGTGCTTGCCAAGGCGGGCTTTGACGTGCATGTGGTGGAAGAAAAACTGCCCACGCCGTTTGCGCCAGAGCAGGCGCTGGACTTGCGCGTCTCGGCGGTGAGTCTGGCTTCGGAAAACCTGCTCGACGCAGCGGGTGCATGGGGGCAGGTGCTTGCAATGCGAGCAACCCCGTTCCGGCGGATGCGGGTCTGGGACGCAGTGGGTTTTGGCGATACGCGCTTCGACAGCCGTGACATTGGCGAGCCGTTTCTTGGGTATATTGTGGAAAATCGCCTGCTGCAACTGGCGCTGTGGCGAGCAGCCGAAAGTCTGGTCGATGTGCATCTGCATTGCCCGGCGCATCTGGAGGCATTGGAGATTTCCAGTGCGCATGTGCGGGCGCGCCTGAGCGACGGGCAGACCGTGCAGGCGCGGCTGGTGGTGGGTGCGGATGGCGCACGTTCCCGTGTGCGTGAGTTAGCCAACATTGGCGTGACCAGTTGGGATTACGACGTTGAAGCCTTGGTTGCCACGGTCAAAACCCATGCGCCGCAGCAGGACATCACCTGGCAACGCTTCACTCCCAGTGGCCCGCAGGCCTTATTGCCGCTGCCGGGGCATCACGCTTCGTTGGTGTGGTATCAGTCGCCGGACGAGGTGGCGCGTTTATTGGCACTTGATGAAACCGATTTTCTGGCCGAGTTGTTGCGTACCTTCCCGCGCGAGTTGGGTAGCATTGAAGCGCTGCAAGGGCGTGGCAGTTTCAAACTAACCCGCCGCCATGCACAGGTGTACGCCAAGCCGCGTCTGGTGCTGGCAGGCGATGCCGCGCACACGATTAATCCGCTTGCTGGGCAGGGCGTAAATCTCGGCTTTATGGACGTGGCGGCGCTGGCGGAAACCCTGATCGACGCACGCACGCGCAATCAGGACATCGGCGCATTACATATATTGCAAAGTTACGAGCGCAAACGACGCGGCGAAAACCTGCTGATGCAAAGCGGTATGGACGTGCTGCACCACCTGTTCAAACCTTCACGCGGCGCACTACCTATGCTGCGCAGCGCGGCCTTGGCACTGGCGCAAAACCTGCCACCGCTCAAGCGTATGTTGACCCGCCGGGCGACGGGTAGGGAGGGGGATTTGCCGCGTATGGCACAGATAGGACGGCTCAAGTGAGAAAGCTTTTGCTCAATATTCCCGTTCTGCTGGGCGTGGCGGGTGTTGCTCCGTTTGAAACAGAAGCGGCGCGTCGCTGGGCGAACCGCCTGGAAATCCCCGTCGTGTTAGCCACACTCTGGCTTCCATTTGCCTGGTACGCGGAGGCCAAAGGCT
>DYLI01000138.1:1713-3790 GCA_020722165.1 Halothiobacillus neapolitanus
CCATTTGCCTGGTACGCGGAGGCCAAAGGCTTGATCTCGGCCGATGGATTGCGCGTGTTGGATGGTCTCGTATGGTGTGTTTTTGTACTTGAGGCGCTGGTCTTAAGTCTTCTTGTACGTAATCGGCCACTGTATTGGCGGCAAAATTGGCTGAATCTGCTGATTGTTTTCGGCGGTTTGCCTTTGCTATTCATGCAGCACGAACAAGCCCTATCCTTTCTGCGTATCGTGCGCCTGATTTTGCTCGTGGTGGTAGTGATTCGCATGGGTGGGCGTTCGCTGAATATGCTGGCGCGCCACACACTTCGCGCAACGTTGTTGATTGCGTTGTTTCTGATTGTATCCATCGGCACATTGGTGGCCGCTATTGAGCCTAAATTTGTGACGATTTGGGACGGTCTGTGGTGGGCTGTCGTGACGATCAGTACAGTAGGTTATGGCGACCTAACACCGGCGACCGCCGAGGGGCGTCTGCTGGGTACGGTGCTGATTATGTTCGGTGTCGTGGTTCTTTCGATGGTGACGGCGAATGTCGCCGCTTTTTTGGTTGGCTTACGGGTGGACGAGTCTTCGGAAGAGAGTACCCGCGAGGAGATTAAGCACGAGTTACTGATCCTGCAGCGACTGGAAGCTATGGAAGAGCGTTTCATGCGGCTGGAGAGGCTGCTGCTATTGGAGCAGCGGGAAAAGGCCGATGCGGAGCGCAAGACAGAATTGTCTTAACGTTTGATGGCACTCAAGCGTGCCCAGCCGTCCTTGAGTGCGGGCGGGTCGAAGGTGAAATTCCCGGCATAAGCTGCCATCACGCCTGCGGCTTGTTCGGCTAATAAGCCGGACAATACCAGTCGTCCGCCGGATTTGACATGCTGGGTCAGGGTGGGGGCAAGTTCGATCAACGGCCCCATGAGGATATTGGCTAGGAGTACGTCGAAGATTTCATCCGCCGGGAGCGCAGCGGGCAGGCCGGTGGGTAGTTGTGCGCTTGCAATGTCATTGCGTGCGGCGTTGTCGCGGGTAGCGGTGAGCGCTTGCGGGTCGATGTCGATGCCCCAGGCCATGCTTGCGCCGAGTTTGAGCGCGGCAATGGCCAGAATGCCGGAGCCGCAGCCGTAGTCGAGTACACGCTGATCAAGCATTTCGGCATCATCCAGCCATTCCATGCACAGGGCGGTAGTCGGGTGGGTGCCGGTGCCGAAGGCCATGCCGGGGTCGAGCAGGATGTTGACCGCTTGCGGGTCGGGTGCATTCAGCCAGCTTGGCACGATCCACAGCCGTGCGCCAAATTGCAGTGGGTGGAATTGATCCATCCAGGCGCGTTCCCAGTCTTGATCTTCAATATACGTCCATGCTCCGGGGGCACAATCCTGTGCGGCCAGTTGAACGTCAATCATGTCGGTATCGGCATCGTGTTCAAACAGTCCGACGACGTTGACCTCCGGCCAGAGCGGGGTTTCGCCGGGCAGCGGTTCGAGCACGGGCACATCGGCAGCATCCTGCATGGTGACGGAGACTGCGCCGAGTTCGAGCAGGGTGTCTTCGAGTGCATCAGCCTGGTTGCTGGGCGTGGTGAGGGTGATTTGGTGCCAGGGCATAGGGGTGTCTATTGTGTGTTCAGAAAAAAATTAGCCACAGAGATCACAGAGTCCACGGAGGTGAAAGCCATAGAGGGTCGCTTTCCGCTCGGTGTCCTCTGTGTCCTCTGTGGCTAAAAAAATGATTTAAAGCCCCAATTTCTTGTGCAGGTAGTGAATATCCGTGCCACCCATCTGAAACGCGGCATCATTCATCAGAACACGATGCAGATCGGTATTGGTCTTGATGCCCTCAACGACCAGTTCAGACAAAGCACCGTTCATACGTGCAATCGCTGTCTCGCGGGTGTCGGCGTGGCAGATCAGCTTGCCGATCATTGAATCGTAGTAGGGCGGCACACTGTAGCCGGCATAAATATGCGAATCCCAGCGCACGCCCAAGCCGCCAGGGGCGTGAAAGGCGGTGATCTTGCCGGGACTGGGGACGAAGGTGGCGGCATCTTCGGCATTGATGCGGCATTCGATGGCGTGGCCGCGAATCTGCA
>DYLI01000139.1 GCA_020722165.1 Halothiobacillus neapolitanus
ATATGGCGGAGCGAGAGGGATTCGAACCCTCGATACGTTGCCGTATACACGCTTTCCAGGCGTGCTCCTTCAGCCACTCGGACACCGCTCCGTAAATTTGCTACCCCAAGCCAAAGCCCGGTGCAAATCAGGGGCGCGACTTTACTTGAGTGCGCCGCAAAGCGCAATCTAAATACCCTATTCAGCCGCGTTTTTTCGGCTCAAACAGCGCAATTGACTCCACATGCGCGGTGTGCGGAAACATATCCATCACGCCTGCTGAAACCAACCGATAACCATATTCATTGACCAAAATCCCCGCATCACGCGCCAAAGTTGCCGGGTTGCACGACACATACACGATGCGCTTGGGTTTCATCTTAGCTAGATAAGGCATAATTTCCATCGCACCCGCACGCGGCGGGTCGAGCAGGACTTTGTCGTAGGTATGCTGCATCCATTCCTGTTTAGGATCAGGCTCGAACAAATTACCGACAAAATGCCGTGTGTTGGTAATGCCATTGCGCCGGGCGCTTTCCTCGCCACGCTGCACCATCGGCGCATCGCCCTCCACCCCGACCACTTCGGCGGCACGTCGCGCCATTGGCAGAGTGAAATTCCCAAGTCCGGCAAACAAATCCAGGACACGCTCGTTCGGCTGAATATCCAGCAAATTCAACGCAAGATCGACCATGTCGCGGTTCAATAGGCCGTTCACCTGCGTAAAATCCACCGGCAAAAAATCGATACGCACATCATGCGCGGGCAGCGCGTAGAACAACTCGCCCTGTTCCGGCCATAGACGATGGACGGTATCCGGACCTTTGGGCTGCAAAAAAATGTGCAACCCCGTGCGCTGGGCATAGTCCACCAAGCACTCACGATCAGCATCACTCAAAGGCTCCATGTGGCGGAACACTAGCGCAGTAGCCTCATCCCCCACCGCAACTTCAATTTGCGGAATCGTTGAGCGCGCCTCCATGCCACCAATCAGCGCACCAAGCTCCTCTAAACGCTCGCCTACGCTTGGATCTAAAACCTCACAACGCCGCAAATCCGCCAAATACGGCGTGCCGCGCTCACGAAAACCGACCAACACGCGATTTTTCTTCGGCACCCACTTCACGCCCAAGCGCCCGCGTCGGCGATACGCCCACAATGGCCCGCGCAAGGCTGGCAATAGGCTTTCGGACTCGACTTTACCGAGCTGGCGCAGGTTATCCAGCAACACGCTCTGCTTGGCATCAATCTGTGCCGAATCGCGCATATGTTGCAGCGAACAGCCGCCACATACGCCAAAATGCGCGCACTTCGCTTCCACTCGATCCGGTGAAGGTGTAATAACCTCAATCACTTCCGCCTCATCAAAACGACGATGTGGCTTGGTCAAGCGCACCTTGACCCGCTCGCCCGGCAACGCACCATCGACAAACACCGCCTTCTCCTCGTGATGCGCCACACCGCGAGCTTCATGCGTGAAGCCGGTGATATCGACTTCAAAAATTAATCCCTTACGTTTATTCGACATCGTTAACTACTAGATTTAAAAAAAATTAGGCTGGAAACACGCCGGTGGACAAATAACGATCACCCCGGTCGCACACGATGGTGACGATGAGAGCATGACTCAGCCCCTCGGCTAAGCGCAGTGCCGCCGCCAACGTGCCACCGGAGGAAATGCCGGCCAGAATACCCTCGCGCTCAGCAAGTTGCCTGGTCATCTCTTCGGCTTCACCTTGGGTGACATCCATAATCTGATCGACCCGCTGCGGCTCGTATATTTTCGGCAAATAGGCCGCAGGCCAACGCCGAATACCCGGGATAGACGCGCCCTCGGCAGGTTGCACACCGACAATCTGCACCGCTTTACTTTGCTCCTTGAGATAGCGAGAAACGCCCATGATGGTGCCGGTCGTACCCATGGAGCTGACAAAATGCGTAATGCGCCCACCCGTGGCCTGCCAGATTTCCGGGCCAGTGCTTTCATAATGTGCCAAGGGATTGTCGGGGTTGGCAAACTGATCCAACACCCTGCCCTCGCCACGCGCCTGCATGGATAGCGCCATATCACGCGCGCCTTCCATGCCCTGCGCCTGCGTGACCAAAATCAGCGTCGCACCGTAGGCACGCATGACCTGACGGCGCTCGATACTCAGGTTATCCGGCATAATCAACACCATGCGATAGCCCTTGACCGCCGCCGCCATCGCCAGCGCAATGCCGGTATTGCCGCTGGTGGCCTCGATCAATGTATCGCCGGGTTTGATTTCACCGCGTCGCTCGGCATGTTCAATCATCGACAACGCAGGCCTATCCTTGACCGAACCGGCAGGGTTGTTGCCCTCCAACTTGGCCAGAATGATGTTACCCGCCCCAGCGTTCAGATGTTGTAGACGCACCAGCGGCGTGTGGCCAATGCTGCTTGCAAGCGTAGGAAAATCATTGAAACTCATGGCGTTAAAACCTCATCGCGTCATCACAACAAAAGCCACGGCATAGGCGGCCTCGTCGCTAATGGAAACATGGCTTGCGCAGATACCAAAATTCGCCGCCAACTCCGCAGCCCGACCATCCAAACGCAGCTTGGGCTTGCCCAGTGCATCTTTCATCACCACAAAATGCCGCAGACTTAGGCCATCTCTAAAACCCGTACCCAAAGCTTTAGCCGCCGCCTCTTTGGCCGCAAAGCGTTTGGCTAAAAAACGCGCCGGATCGGGATAGGATTGCATGATTACGCGCTCATCATCTGCCAAAATGCGCGCCGCGAGTGCCTCGGCGTATTTGTCCCAAAGCCTTGTCATACGTGCAATGGCGACAATATCGGTGCCAATGCCGTGAATCATGCTGTTAAAACCAAGTTAGCCACAGAGGTCACAGAGCACGCTGAGTAAAAAAATCTCTGTGTTCTCTGTGGCTTAAATGTATTCAAGGACTTCAAGACACACGTGCCTCGACCATCAGCCGCTTCATTTCGCGCACCGCCTCACCCAAGCCGCTGAAAATCGACCGCGCGATAATGGCATGGCCGATATTCAACTCACGCATTACCGCAATCGCGGCAATCGGCTGCACATTGTGATAATGCAAACCATGCCCTGCATTCACATGCAGCCCAAGGCTTGCGGCATACAACGCCGCTTCTTGAATACGCGCAAGCTCAGCCTGCTGCGCCGCGCCGCGTGCCGTAGCGTAGTGCCCGGTATGAATCTCGATCACCGGCGCACCCACGCGCACGGCCGCATCGATCTGCGCCTTGTCTGCGTCGATAAACAGCGACACCCGTACCCTAGCCTCGCGCAGACGCGCACAGGCATCCATCATTCGCGACTCCTGCCCCAGCACATCCAGACCGCCCTCGGTGGTCAACTCCGCGCGCTTTTCAGGCACCAGACAGCAATCCTGCGGAAGAATACGCTCGGCAATGCCCAGCATTTCATCCGTCACCGCCATCTCCAGATTCATGCGCGTTTGCAACAGCCCGCGCAACACCTCGACATCCCGATCCTGAATATGCCGCCTATCTTCACGCAAATGCAGGGTAATGCTGTCCGCGCCAAACTGCTCCGCCAACAGCGCCGCATGCACGGGCTCCGGATAAATCTCCCCACGCGCCTGACGCAGCGTGGCCACGTGGTCGATATTCAAACCCAATAAAAGCGCATGTTGCATGGACTCACTCCCTCAAAACCAAGGCACAAG
>DYLI01000140.1 GCA_020722165.1 Halothiobacillus neapolitanus
TTTTCGGCAATAGCAGGGACTATTGGCTAAAAAATCGGTGAAATATGAACCGGTCAGCGGCTTTTGCAGCCAGTTCGTCTCAAGTCCGACAGGCTGCTAGCCTTGTGTGCGCTGTTTAACAACCGAAATCGCACACCTGGAAACTGTCGATCTTGCCGCCGCAGTTCTGGAAGCATTGGCGATAGCTATCCTCGCAATGTTCGGAATACACAAAGCGCGGGCAGTAATCATTAGGGCTGCATCGGCTGCGTGCTTGATCTGTGCGAGCACTGGCAAGGCACAGGGCAAAGCGCATGGTGGCGTTCTGTTCGCATTGCGCCTGTTCTTGCGAGGCGCGCGACTCTGCAAACTGGCGGCACTGGTCGCGGTTGCTTATGCACTGATTCGCGCACATTTTTCCGCCGCTATCGACGGGCGGCGTGTAACGGTAATGGGTGCTGTACACGGGGCCGCAGCCGCCGAGCGTTAGGCTCAGCGCCGTCAGCGCTGTCATGGCAAACCAAAGCCCTGCGCGCATCATCCCTCCTCAGACAAACGCAGCCGGGCGGCGGCAATTTGCTTGAGGACTTGGGCTGGCGCAGTGCCGCCTTCGATATTGCGCGCGTGCAATGAGCCTTCCAGCGTCAATACTGCAAACACATCTTCACCGATGCGCGCATCAAAGCCTTGCAGCTCGACCAAGCTCATTGCGGATAAATCGCGCTTGCTCTCCACGCCCAAGCGCACGGCCTTGCCGACCACTTCATGCGCATCGCGGAAGGGCAGGCCCTTGCGTACCAGATAGTCCGCCAAGTCGGTGGCGGTGGCAAAGCCTTTGAGTGCCGCCTCACGCATGGCCTCTTGCTTGACGATTAAATGCGGCATCATGTCGGTAAAAGCACGCAAACTGCCTTGAACGGTGTCAATCGCGTCAAATAGCGGCTCTTTGTCTTCTTGGTTGTCTTTGTTATAAGCCAGCGGCTGGCTTTTCATCAGCATCAAAACGCTCATCAGCGCGCCGACCACTCGCCCCGACTTGCCGCGCACCAGTTCCGGTACATCCGGGTTTTTCTTTTGCGGCATGATGGAACTGCCAGTGCAGAAACGATCTGGCAAATCGACAAAGCCGAATTGCGCGCTCGCCCACAAAATCAGCTCTTCGGCCATGCGCGACATATGCACCATGATGAGGCTGGACGCCGCGAGGAATTCGATAATGAAATCACGATCCGACACGGCATCCAGCGAGTTGCGACTGGGGCGAGAAAAGCCCAGCAATTCAGCCGTGTAGGCACGATCCAGCGGGTAACTGGTTCCCGCCAAGGCCGCCGAACCCAGCGGCATGACATTCACGCGCTTGCGGCAGCCCATCAGACGGTCGAAATCGCGGTCAAACATCTCAAACCAGGCCAGCATGTGGTGTCCAAAGCTGACCGGCTGCGCCACTTGCAGGTGGGTAAAGCCCGGCATGATGGTGTCTACTTCGCGCTCGGCCAAGTCCAGCAAGGCCGTTTGCACGCTGCGAATTTGCGCGGTAATCACATCAATCTCGTCGCGCAGATACAGGCGCATATCGGTGGCCACCTGGTCATTGCGCGAACGACCGGTATGCAGCTTCTTGCCCGCCTCGCCGATGCGGTCGGTCAAGCGCGCCTCAATGTTCATGTGCACATCTTCTAAATCAACCGACCAGGCAAAATCGCCGCGTTCGATGTCGAATAGAATGCCGTCCAAGCCTTTGATAATGCGCTCGCACTCATCCGCCGTGAGCACGCCGATTTTGGCTAGCATTTGTGCGTGAGCTTTGGAGCCCGCAATGTCTTGGCGATACATGCGTTGATCGAAAGTCACCGAGGCAGTGAACGCTTTGACGAAAGCATCGACAGGTTCAGAAAAGCGACCGCCCCACATTTCAGTGGGCGGGGTGTCGTGGGGGTGGCTCATGCGAAGATTCCAAAGCGAATAAGAATGGTGGTGATTATAGCGGGTGTGATGCGCGGCGGGCGTTAGCACGTCATTTGCGGCATATTATTTGCGCTGCATCTGCGCCTCGGCGCGTTGCAAGGCAAATTCGAGTTGTGTGCCATAGAGGTCGATATTGGCCACACCAACCAGGCGCTCTTTTAGCGGCTTGCCTTCGGCATCCAAAAAGACAATCGTCGGGTAAAAGCGCACCTGTAAAGTGCGTGCGAAGTCGTGCGCACTCATCCGTACCCCGGACGCGTCCACCATATCCATGGCCTCATCCGCAGCCAACTGGCGAATCAGCGCACGCTTTTGGTATTGCCCGCTGAGCACCATCGGGCGCAGATGGTCTTCCATTACATAATGGCAATACGTGCAGCCTTGAGTGTGAATCAGCAGCAGAATCGGCACGTTGAGCGCCTTGGCCTGCGCCACATCAGCGCGCAGGTCGGTCAGCGCAGGAACCTCAACCGCGTAACTTGTCGGAAGCAAAAGCAAGCTACCAAGCAATAACCCCAATGCGCGCAGCGTGTGCATGGCAAGCCCTCTGCTTAGGGCGAACAGGGGCAGGGTTAAAGTCAAAAGCAAACGTTTCATGAAAATACCTCAAAATGTTAAATAACTGCGGGAGCAAGGGTGCGAAAGATCAACTAACGGCGCGGTATTCAAAAGCGATATGAAATCTATAGGCTGTTAGACAGAGCGCCAGGCTGTAAGATTCAGCCACCCGGCGCAACATTTATACACAAGCTATGACAAAACGCATCTTTTTGCATCTGGCGCTGCTCGTCCTTGCGGCGCTGACGCTGGCTCCATTTCTCTGGATGCTGGCTGCGTCCTTCATGCCGACCGGCGAGGCCAGCGCCATACCGCCGCGCCTGTGGCCGAGTTCGCCGACGCTCGAACATTACCGCGATCTGTTCACCCGCATGGACATGGGGCGCTACGCGCTCAACAGTGCGCTGATTGCCCTGCTGGCCACAGTTTTGGCCACCATGATTAACACCATGGCGGGCTATGCCTTTGCCAAGCTGCGCTTTGCCGGGCGCGAGACACTGTTCCGCAGCCTGCTTGCCGCGATGGTCATTCCCGCGCAAGTCGCCATGTTGCCGCTGTTTTTAATGCTTAAAGACATGGGGCTGATTAACACCTACGCCGGCGTGCTGGTGCCCCTTTTGGCCAGTATTTTCGGCATTTTTTTGGTGCGCCAGTATGCGCAAAATATCCCCGATGCCATGCTGGATGCCGCACGGCTGGATGGCGCGGGCGAGTTTCGCCTGTTCTGGTCGGTCGTGCTGCCCATGTTGCGCCCGATCCTTGCCACGCTGGCGCTGTTCACCTTTATGGGCAGCTGGAACGATTTCATGTGGCCGTTGATTGTGCTTTCCGACGGCAGCCTCTACACCTTGCCGGTGGCACTGGCCAATCTGGCCGGCGAGCATGTGCAGGACACCGAGCTGATGATGGCGGCCTCGACCCTGACCGTGTTGCCGGTGCTGATTGTGTTTTTAATTTTGCAAAAACAGTACATTGCAGGGCTGACGCAGGGTAGTTTGAAGGGTTAATTAAATTTAGTTTGAGGGAAGACACCATGACTAAGCACACTCTCCACAATGCCGATTACACCCTCATGCTCACCCCCTCCGGCGCGGG
>DYLI01000141.1 GCA_020722165.1 Halothiobacillus neapolitanus
CCCCCCTGCCCCCCTTTTTCAAAGGGGGGTAAATTGAGCGCTTTTTCAAAGGGGGGGAGATTGAGCGCTTTTTCAAAGGGGGGGAGATTGAGCGCTTTTTCAAAGAGGGGTAAATCGTTTGATTTTTCCATGTGTGGGGAGTTATCGCCTTCGGCGGTTTTCACAAGCCCGTCATGGGTGGCGGGATGATTTGCATCATCCAGCATAAATTCAATCCCAGCCCACAGTCGTTTGAGTAACGAACTACTGGGTGGATTCCATACGCCGTCCTTGTCTTGCCCCACTTCAGCCAGCAGGTGCAGGCGTTGGATGGCGCGGGTGGTGGCGACGTAGAGCAGGCGGCTGCTTTCGTGGCGCTCGCGGGTGGCTTCCATGCTTTGCAGCCAGGTGTAGAGCGTGGGCGCGGTTTTCTTCCTGTTTTCGCCTGCGGCTTTGATCGGGGCGAGCAGTAAGTCTGACGTATTGCCTGACTTATCGCCGGTTTCGCGTTCGCGCCAGATAAGCATGGGGCTGTCGCCGTTGCGCGGGATGCGTGCCAGTCCGGGCAGAATGACGGTGTGGAATTGCAGTCCCTTGGATTTGTGAATGGTCATCAGCTGCACTTGCGCGTTGGAATCCGGCGGGGCGTACAGGGTTTTGAGTTTGTCTTCCAGATCAGTCGCTTCGATCACGCCGCCTTGTTCGCAGTGCAGTGTGTCGAGCAGGTCGAAAAAAATCTCGGCTTCATTCAGTTCTTGCGCATGACGGGCACAGCTTGCGCCGCCCAGAGCCAGCCATACGCCTTCAGCTTGGCGGCGCAGGCTGATGCGTCCACTCTCGGCCAAGCCATTGGCAAGAATGGGGCGCAGGGCGAGCAGGCGGGTGCGCGCATCCGGCGAGAGTTTTTGCATTCGCTCGTCGTCCTGCATCAATTGCCACAAGGTCGTTTGCGGCGCACCTTCGACAAGGGCAAGCATATCGGCCAACTGCAAGCCGCACCACGGCGCGCGCAGCACGGCAAGCCAAGCAATGCGGTCGGCGGGGTGCAGCAGGGCGCGAGTCAGCGCCATGAGGTCATGCACCATCGGCTGATCGGCAAGTTGTTCGATTTCGACCGCCTGGAAAGGGATATTGGCCGCACGCAGCGCCGGGATAATCTGCACCAAATGGCTGCGCGAACGTACCAGAATGGCAATGCTGCGGTCGGCCTCTTTAAGATGCTCGCCATCGTTCGGCAGGGCGGTGAGTGCGTTTTGCACGAGGCTGACCAGTAACGCCGCCTCGGCCTCGCCGCGCTCCGGGCTAGTGTCGTCGGCTTCATCCGCAGACTTGGCTTTTTCCAGCAAGTGCAATTGCACGGCGCGCCCATCGGCCTCGGGATGAAAGGCTACGGCGGCGGGCTCGGCATAACGCACCGCGCCTTCGTTGAGATTGTCTTGCGGTGCGAGCACGGCAGGGAAGACCTGATTCACCCAATTCACAATGCCACCTTGCGAGCGGAAATTGGTCGAAAGCTCCAACGATTTCAGTGCCAAACCGCCGACGCCCTCGCGTTGCGCCAGCAAAAAAAGCCCTACATCGGCTTCGCGGAAACGATAAATCGACTGCATCGGGTCGCCGACCAGAAACAGGCTACGCCCCTCGGCTTCGCTAAACGCCTGTTCCCCCGGAGTCCAGCCGCTAATCAGGCGCTTGAGCAATTCAAACTGGGTGGTGGAGGTGTCCTGAAATTCGTCGATCAGGATATGACGTAGGCGGTAATCCAGCGCGAGCTGGATGTCGCTGATACCCTCGTCCGTGTCGCCCAGGGTGCGCAAGGCGGCGAGGGCATTTTCGACATAATCCACCGCGCCGCGCTGGGCAAAAATAAAATGCAGCTCGGCCACGGCGAGGTTCAACAGGCGCAACAAGGCCGCCAACACATCCCAATCGCGTGCGGAATACTGCGGCTGCGGAATGCTGCGGCAGGCGTGCAGCGCCGCTTCAAGTTCGGGGTGCTCACCTAATGCAGCCAGAAGCTCGCTCAGGCGCGTTTTCAGCGCGCTGCGTTCGGCCTTGGTGTCCTTGTCGATACCCTTTTCGCTGGGCGCAGGTACACCATTTTTGATGTTCATGCCATTGATCTTGCGCCACGTGCCGCTTTGGGTCAGCAACAGCTCGGCCAGACCCTGCCAACGGGTGAGCTCGCCAATATCGCAGCTTGGCCAGCCGGGGACTTGCCAAGTCATGCGCGGGTCGCTGTCATCAACGTCCAAGGCTTCGAGATTGGCGCACAGGGTCGCCATCAAGCTGGCCGTTTCGTTGCGATAGGGCTTTAGAAACAGGCTATTCAGTGCGTTCAATTCATCCTCAACCAGTCGGCACAATGCACTTTCCAGCACAGACTGATCGGCCTGTTGAGTATGCCGCAACCACTGGTCGCGCTTGGTCAACATGCCCGCGAATAAATCCCGCACCCGCGCCAGATCGTTGCCAAGATGCGGCAAGAGCGTTTCCAGCGCCTGCACATCGGCATCACTCTCCACGCCTTGGATGCGCTCCAGCACCTGGGTCGCCGCCTCCAGATACAACTCTTGCGGCGTGTTATGAATGCTACTTGGCGCACCAAAGCCTGCCGTCAGCGGCAAACGCGCCGCCAGCGAAGCGCACAGGCTGTCAATAGTCTGAATGCCCAACCGCGCCGGTTGTTGCAACAGATTCCAGCCGCGTTCACGGTCGCGCTGCAAGGCGGTGCGGGCGCGTGCACGCTGCAACACCAGATGCGCGCTGGCATCCTCCGCCAAAGGCTGTTCAGCAGCCCGCAAGGCATGAAGCACCCGCGTGCGCATCTCACCTGCTGCTTTTTTGGTGAAGGTTATGGCAAGAATTTCTTCCGGGCGTTCGACTTCGGCCAGCAAGACCAGAATGCGTTGAATCAAAAGCTCGGTCTTGCCCGAGCCAGCCGGGGCTTGCACCACGCAGCACAGGCGCGGGTTGAGGGCTTGTTCACGGATGGCGTTGTCGTTAAGAAGAGTCATGGTTTTTGGGTTTTATTTAAGCCGAGGTCTAGCTTTGGTACTTAATAGTGATAACGACCTTGCAGAAATTCGACCCGGTCATCCTTGACCAGATAGACACATCGGTGCTCCTGCGTGATGCGGCGCGACCAGACATTCGCGCCCAAGTAACGCAATGGTTCTGGTTTGCCGATACCATCGAAGGGATCGCGCAAGGTGGCGCGCACCAATTCTAAAAGGCGCTTGGCGGTACGCCGCTCAGTTTCGACCCAGTATTGCAGGTCTTCCAAAAACTCCGGGTGGAATACGGCGACACGGTCTCCTTCACGCATCAAGACCTGCCTGCTTTTGCAGATCGTCAACAGGCATCGCAGGCAGTGACTCGGTACGCGCACGTGTCAAAGCCGTCAACAAGCGCTCGGCATTCTTGGCCGAACGCAGAAGGTGAGTGGTTTCAATCAGGCTCTCCAGCTCATCCGCCGCAATCATCGCCACATCCCCGCCCGAGCGACGGCGCACCACAATCACCTCACGGTCATTTACGGCACGATCCATCAGCGACTTGAGCTGCTCACGCGCTTGGCTGTAGGTGGTTTCAATGGTCATGGCAGGCTCG
>DYLI01000142.1 GCA_020722165.1 Halothiobacillus neapolitanus
GAGATGACGATAAAGCCATGCGCAAAGCCGGGTGGAACCCACAACATGCGGTGATTTTCGCCCGAGAGGGACACGCCCACCGATTGGCCGAAGGTGGGCGAGTTGCGGCGCATATCGACGGCGACATCGAAAACCTCGCCTTGCGCCACGCGCACCAGCTTGCCTTGCGGACGCAGCATCTGGTAATGCAGACCGCGCAGAATGCCTTGGGCGGAGCGGCTGTGGTTGTCTTGCACGAAGTTCAGGTCTAACCCGGCGGCGGCAAATTTTTCCTGATTCCAGCTTTCTAGGAAAAAGCCGCGTGAGTCACCGAAGACTTTGGGTTCGATAATGAGGACATCGGCAAGGGCAGTCGGTGTGACTTTCATGCAAAAACACGCTCGTTAAGAATTTTAAGCAGGTAGCCACCATAGCCGCTTTTGCGCAAGGGCTCGGCCAGGCGGGCAAGGGTTTCGCTATCGATAAAGCCCTGCCGCCAAGCAATTTCTTCCGGGCAAGCGATTTTCAGCCCTTGGCGCTCTTCGACCACGCGAATGAAGTTGGCGGCATCCAGCAGGGAGTTGTGCGTGCCGGTGTCCAGCCAGGCTGTGCCGCGCCCGAGAATCTGCACATTCAAATCGCCGCGCGCGAGGTAGGCATTGTTGAGATCGGTGATTTCCAGCTCGCCGCGTGGCGAGGGTTTGACTGCCTTGGCCAGCTCGATGACATCGTTGTCGTAAAAATACAGACCGGTCACGGCGTAGTGCGAGCGGGGCTTAGTGGGCTTTTCTTCGATGTGCAAGGCGCGGCCTGTTTGGTCAAATTCAACCACGCCGTAGCGTTCAGGGTCGGTAACGTAATAGCCGAACACGTCTGCGCCCTTGCTGCGCTCGCTGGCGTTTTGCAACTGCCGTCCGATGCCGTCGCCGTAAAAAATATTGTCGCCAAGGATGAGTGCCGCCGGGTCATGGCCGATAAAGCTTTTGCCAATCAGAAAGGCTTGAGCAAGGCCATCAGGGCTGGGCTGAATGGCGTAATTGAGGCTGATACCCCATTGGGAACCGTCGCCCAGCAGGTGCTGAAAGGCGGCTTGATCGTGTGGCGTGGTGATGATGAGAATGTCGCGTATCCCCGACAGCATGAGGGTGCTGAGCGGGTAGTAGATCATCGGCTTGTCATATACCGGCATGAGCTGCTTGCTGACCGAGTGGGTCAGCGGGTGCAGGCGCGTGCCGGAGCCGCCTGCGAGGATGATGCCTTTTCTTGAGTTGGTGTGTGTGTTCATGACGGGCATTTTCTATGATTTAGGGCACGATTAGTAGGCATTCGGATGGCTAAAACCCTTGAACAGGGTGAGGGCGATGATTTTCAAATCAAGGCCGAGCGACCAGTGTTCGATGTAATACAGGTCATATTCAATGCGTTTTTGCATTTTTTCCAAAGTGTCGGTTTCGCCGCGATAGCCGTTGACTTGCGCCCAGCCTGTGATGCCGGGTTTGACCTTGTGGCGCAGCATGTAGCTGTCGATCAGCTCTTTGTAGTGCTCGTTGTGGGCGAGGGCGTGCGGGCGCGGGCCGACGATGGACATGCGGCCTTGTAATACATTGATGAATTGCGGTAGCTCGTCGAGGCTGGTGCGGCGTAGGAAGGCGCCGAAGGGGGTGATGCGTGTGTCACTGCGGGTGGCTTGCTGCACCTGATGGGGCGCTTCGTCGTGCAGGCGCATGGTGCGGAATTTGTAGACCTCGATTTCACGCCCACCCCAGCCGTGGCGTTGCTGCTTGAACAGTACGGGGCCGGGGCTGGTGAGTTTGATGCCGAGGGCAATCAGCAGCATGAGCGGGCTGACCAAAAACAGGATGAGACTGGCGAACAGGGTGTCTTCAATCGCCTTGAGCCAGAGGTTGATGCCCTGCATCGGTGTGGCGCGTAAATCGAGCATCGGCAGGCCAAGAATGGTGCTGATATCGTGATTGAGCAGACGCAAGGATGAAATATCCGGCGCATAGCGCACGCTGATCGGCTCATGGCGCAGCAGCATGAGAATGTGCTGAATACGTGCTTCATCGCGTAGCGGCAGGGCGATCCATACTTCATCAATGGCGTGTTGGTGCAGTGTGGTGACAAGCTGATCCAAGGACTGCAAGGCCGTGTTGGTTTCTACTTCATCCGCCGAAAAATGCGCTTCTATTCGATAGCCCGCCCAGAGGGCTTCATCGGTACGGTGCAGAATATCGTCTGCCGCCGCACCTTGGCCGATCAGCGCGATACGCTTTTGATTGAGCCCGCGCTGACGCATCTGGTGCAAGACGCCATAGGTGACGACGCGCAGCACAATCAAGCCGCCGGCACTCAGACCACCCCATAAAAATACCCAGATACGCGAGTAGCCCATGCCAAGCCGAAAGGCGAACAGCATCAGCGCAAGAGTGAGAAACACCATGCCCCAGGCCAGCGTGACTCGCCCGGCCAAGTCGATCAACAAGCCGCCGCGCCAGGAGCGATACAGGCCAAACAGCGGAAAAAACAGCAAGGCCAGCAATACGCCAATGACGATTAAACCAAGGTAATCGGAGCTTGGGAGGGTGAAATCGAAACGCCAGGCATAGGCCGCGAAGCCGCACAGGCCGATGACTACGGCATCTAGCAGGCGGGCGCTTAGGCTTAGCGTATCGGGACTGGTGTTCATGTCGCGCTAACTCGGAGCTTACGTAGCAGAAGGCGTGCAAAATCCTGCAATTCGTGCGGTGTGTTTTTCCATAACCAAAGTAACAACAAGGCGAGGATGGATAGCCCGAGACTCAATGCCACGCCGGGATCATGCGCGAAAAATAGCATGGTCAACGCGGCACTAAAAATAAGTAAGAGCGCCGCTAGCAAACTAAAACCAGACTGCCAAGAAGTCGGTGTCGACGGTGTTCCATGTCGATGGGCAACGCCAAACAACAAGATGCTATCCACCGAAACGCGCAGCGTCCATGCAAGTGCCGCGCCCTGAATCCCCCACGCGCCAATCGCCCACCACAGGAAAGCCAGATAAGGCAAAACTTCAAGTAAATGCAGCTTGGCCGGAAGATCGGGGCGACCCTGCGCCTGCAAATAGCTGTAGGGCAGGAAAGCGAGTGCATTCATCCAAATGCCGATCAGCAAAATGACTGCGACAGGCACCATGCGTGCGCCCAGCTCATTACCTAGCCAAAGGGGAAGGAAAGCAGGGATAAACAGAATCCCCAATACAGCCAGCGGAGTCATGATTGCGGTGAGCACAAGGCGCGCGCGCAGCATCAGCGCTTGCGCCTCAAAGCCACTCACGCTGGAAAAACGCGGAAATAGCACACTTGAAAGACTCCCAGGGACAAGCGAAAGGCGCGTTGCCAAGCTATATGGCACGGTGTACGCAGTGACTGCGGCCATATCGAGTCGATGACCGATCATAAAGCGGTCGGTCAGTTCCAAAATTGGATTCAGCACACTACTGACGGAGACCCAGCCGCCAAAACGCAACAGGCTGGGGATTTCAATCAAACTTAAACGCGGCGGGGCAGAGCTCACCAGCCGCCGACAGGCGCGGTACAGCAGCAGCAACTGGATGCCACGCGCCGCGAGCATGGC
>DYLI01000143.1 GCA_020722165.1 Halothiobacillus neapolitanus
GCGTTCTGTGGAATAATCAGCGCCACTTTTTCTAATTTCGAGTTGATGCCAATGGACGAAAACCGCAAGAAGGCTTTAGCCGCCGCTCTGTCGCAAATCGATAAGCAGTTTGGCAAGGGCACCGTGATGCTGATGGGCGATAGTAGCGTCTCGCGTGATGTGGATGTTGTTTCCACCGGCTCGCTGGGCTTGGATATTGCCCTCGGCATCGGCGGTTTGCCGCGTGGTCGTGTGGTGGAAATCTACGGGCCGGAGTCTTCGGGCAAGACCACGCTGACGCTGCAAGTGATTGCCGAGGCGCAAAAGCTCGGCGGCGTGTGTGCCTTTGTGGATGCGGAACATGCGCTTGATCCGACTTATGCCGGTAAATTGGGTGTGAAGATAGATGATTTGTTGGTGTCGCAGCCGGATACCGGCGAGCAAGCGTTGGAAATTACCGACATGCTGGTGCGCTCGAATGCGATTGACGTGGTGGTGATCGACTCGGTGGCGGCGTTGGTGCCGAAGGCGGAAATTGAAGGCGAAATGGGCGATTCGCATGTCGGCCTGCAAGCGCGTTTGATGAGCCAGGCGTTGCGCAAACTGACCTCGAATATCAAGCGCTCAAATACGCTGGTGATTTTCATTAACCAGATTCGTATGAAAATTGGCGTGATGTTTGGTAGTCCGGAAACCACTACCGGAGGTAATGCGCTGAAGTTTTATGCCTCGGTGCGCCTTGATATTCGTCGTATTGGTGCGGTGAAAAAAGGCGAGGAAATCGTTGGTAATGAAACCCGCGTTAAAGTGGTGAAAAATAAAATGGCACCGCCATTTAAGCAGGTCGAGTTTGAGATTTTGTATGGCGAGGGTATTTCCCGCGCCGGGGAAGTGATTGAATTGGGCGTGGCGAATGGGTTTATTGATAAATCCGGCGCGTGGTATAGCTATAACGGCGAGAAAATTGGCCAGGGTAAGGAAAATGTGCGTTTGTGGCTGAAAGAGCATCCCGATAAGGCCATGGAAATTGAGAATAATATCCGTGCCAAATTGATGGTGTCGGGTTCGGGAAGTAAAGCGGTTGAGAGTGATGAGGCGCTGGCCGAAGAGTTCTAAAAGCGTGTCGAGTACCGTGGATGTCCGTTGGGAAGAAAGCTTTGGCGATGAGCCTGAGTTGTCGTCTGAACAGGTATCTGATGAACCCAATGCTCACGACATGGCCTTGCGCTTGCTGACTCGGCGAGAGCATGGCGCAGGTGAACTGGCGCGCAAGCTGCAACAGCGCGGTGTATCGCGTGAACAGGCGCAGGGTGCGATTGCTGAGTTAGCCGAGCAAGGCTGGCAGAGTGATGCGCGTTTTGCCGAGCAGTTTGCCCGCGATCATGCTGCGCGTGGTGATGGGCCGATGAAGATTCGTGCCGCCATGCAGAGCCGGGGTGTGCAGGATGCCGCCATCACTGCCGCCATGCGGGAGTTGGATGTGGATTGGCTTGCCTGTGCCCGCGAGGCGCGACGCAAACGCTTTGGTGTTGATATTCCAACCGATGCCGCCGGGCAAGCACGGCAGCAACGTTTTTTAATGACGCGCGGTTTTCCCGCCTCGGATGCTCGCATGGCGCTGCGTTCGAATGAATCTAACCAAGACTAGAAAAGTATGAATACCGCTCAAATCCGTCAAAGTTTCCTTGAGTTTTTCCAATCCAAAGGTCACACCATCGTGCCGTCCAGCAGCCTGGTGCCTAGCGACGACCCGACCTTGTTGTTTACCAATGCGGGCATGAATCAATTCAAGGATGTATTTCTTGGTTTTGATCAACGTCCGTATGTGCGCGCGACTAGCTCGCAGAAATGCGTGCGTGCGGGTGGTAAACATAATGATTTGGAAAATGTGGGTTATACCGCACGCCACCATACTTTTTTTGAAATGTTGGGTAATTTCAGTTTTGGCGATTATTTTAAGCACGATGCGATTAAATATGCTTGGGAATTACTGACCGAGGTTTATAAATTACCCAAAGATAAGCTCTTGGTGACGGTGTATGCCGAGGATGATGAAGCGTTTGCTATTTGGGTCAATGATGTCGGCGTACCCGCCGAACGGGTGATTCGTATCGGAGATAACAAGGGCGCACGTTACGCTTCGGATAACTTCTGGGCGATGGGTGACACCGGGCCATGCGGGCCGTGTACCGAGATTTTTTACGATCACGGTGAGCACATCTGGGGCGGTCCGCCCGGTTCAGCCGAGGAAGACGGCGACCGCTACATCGAGATTTGGAACAATGTGTTCATGCAGTTTAACCGCGACGAACATGGCGTGATGCACCCTCTGCCCAAGCCGTCGGTGGATACCGGTATGGGCTTGGAGCGCATTACGGCGGTGTTGCAGCATGTACACGCCAACTATGAAATTGACCTGTTCCAGGCGCTGATTCGAGCGGCTGCGCGCGAGACGGCATGTGCGGATATTGAAAGCCCTTCGCTCAAGGTGCTGGCCGATCATATCCGCGCCTGCTCCTTCCTATTGGCCGACGGGGTGATTCCGGGCAATGAAGGGCGCGGTTATGTGCTGCGTCGGATTATTCGTCGCGCGATTCGTCATGGTTACAAACTTGGTGCGCGTACTGCATTTTTCCACAGGCTGGTGCCTGATCTGGTCGAGCAAATGGGTGCGGCCTACCCTGAGTTGGTGCAGCATCAGGTGCGCATTATGGCGACCTTGAAGCAGGAAGAAGATCGCTTCTTTGAGACCATTGAGCACGGCATGGCGATTGTTGAGGCCGAGTTGGTTGTTTTGCGGTCTGCTGGAAACACGGTTTTTAATGGCGATGCGGCCTTTAAGCTGCATGACACCTACGGCTTCCCACTGGATTTGACACAAGATATTTGCCGCGAACATGACATCACGGTGGATGCTGCCGCTTTCGATGCCGCGATGGCACGCCAAAAAGAACAAGCGCGTGCAGCGGGCAAGTTCAAAATGGCGACCAATCTTGAGTATGAAGGCCCTGCCACAGCCTTCCACGGCTATGAGGCGCTGGAAACAGGCGGCAATATCCTCGCGCTATACAAGGACGGCGTGGCGGTCAATCAGCTGAACGAAGGCGAGGTGGGCGTGGTGGTGTTGGATGACACGCCGTTTTATGCCGAATCGGGCGGCCAGGTGGGTGATCGAGGTGAGCTGCGTTCAGTGCATGGCATTTTTGCGGTTGAAGACACGCAGAAAATTCAGGCCAGCGTGTTTGGTCATCATGGTGTGGTCAAAACCGGCACCTTAAGCGTGGGCAATGGGGTGACTGCGCGCGTGGATGTGCTGGCGCGGATGCGCATCATGCGCAACCACTCCGCCACGCATTTGTTGCACAAGGCGCTGCGCGAGGTGTTAGGCGAACATGTGCAGCAAAAGGGCTCGCAGGTTGACCCGGACAAAACCCGCTTTGACTTCGTGCATAACCAGCCGATGAGCAGTGAAGAAATTCGCCGCGTGGAAAATATTGTCAATGCCGAAATTCTGAGCAATGTTGCCACGCAAACCCGTATTGTGCCGATTGCCGAGGCACAAACGCTGGGTGCGATGATGCTGTTTGGCGAAAAATACGG
>DYLI01000144.1 GCA_020722165.1 Halothiobacillus neapolitanus
CAGCCGCAGATTATTCACGGTATTCACACTGCGTATCTGGAGGCGGGTGCGGATATTCTGGAGACCAATAGCTTTAACGCCACGCGCATTGCCATGGCGGATTACGCCATGGAGGAGTTGGCGTATGAAATCAACGTGGCGGCGGCGCGTTTGGCGCGTGAGGCGGCGGATGCGATGACGCTGAAAACTCCGCAGCGTCCGCGTTTTGTGGCCGGGGTGTTGGGGCCGACGAATCGAACCGCCAGCATTTCGCCGGATGTGAATGACCCCGGCTACCGCAATACCAGTTTTGATGCGCTGGTCGAATCCTATGTGGAGTCCACCCGTGGACTGATTGAGGGCGGCGCAGACATTATTCTGATTGAGACCATTTTCGACACCTTGAACGCCAAAGCTGCCGCGTTTGCGGTCGAGCGTGTGTTTGATGAAGACGGCTTCCGTCTGCCGATCATGATTTCCGGCACGATTACCGATGCCTCCGGGCGCACCTTGTCTGGGCAAACCACCGAGGCGTTTTACAACAGTTTGCGTCATGTGCGCCCGTTGACCATGGGGCTGAACTGTGCGCTGGGGCCGGATTTGCTGCGTCAGTACGTGGAAGAAATGGCGCGGGTGTCGGAGTTTTATGTCTCGGTGCATCCGAACGCGGGTCTGCCGAATGAAATGGGCGAGTACGATTTAGAAGCAGAACCGATGGCGGTGCATATCGCCGAATGGGCGGATGCGGGCTTTTTGAATATCGTCGGCGGCTGTTGCGGCACCACGCCGGAGCATATCCGCGCTATGGACAAGGCCGTGGCGGGCAAAGCGCCGCGAGTGCCGCCTGTGCCTGAGCCGGCCTGCCGTTTGTCGGGGCTGGAACCATTCAATATCACCGATAAAACCATGTTCGTGAATGTGGGTGAGCGCACCAATGTCACCGGCTCGGCGCGTTTCCGTCGTTTGATTAAAGAAGGCGATTACAGCACTGCGCTGGAAGTGGCGCGTCAGCAGGTCGAATCCGGTGCGCCGATCATCGACATCAATATGGACGAGGGCATGATCGACGGGCAGGAAGCGATGGTGCGCTTTTTGAACCTGATCGCCGCCGAGCCGGATATTTCGCGTGTGCCGATCATGCTCGACTCGTCGAAGTGGGAGATTATCGAGGCGGGGCTGAAGTGCATTCAGGGCAAGGGTATCGTTAACTCGATTTCGCTGAAAGAGGGCGAGGCGAATTTCATTAAATACGCCCGCCTGCTGCGTCGTTACGGCGCGGCGGTGGTGGTGATGGCGTTTGATGAAGAAGGGCAGGCGGATACGGCGGCGCGCAAGCGTGAGATTTGCGAGCGCTCCTACCGTGTGTTGGTTGATACGGTCGGCTACCCGGCGGAAGACATTATTTTCGACCCGAATATTTTTGCGATTGCCACGGGTATCGAGGAGCACAACCACTACGCGGTGGACTTTATCGAGGCGACCGCGTGGATTAAACAAAACCTGCCGCACGCGATGATTTCCGGCGGCGTGTCGAATGTGTCGTTCAGCTTCCGGGGCAACGAGCCGGTGCGCGAGGCGATTCATGCTGTGTTCCTCTACCACGCCATCAAGGCCGGGATGACCATGGGTATCGTCAATGCCGGGCAGCTTGCCATGGTGGACGATTTGCCCGCCGAATTGCGCGAGCGGGTGGAAGACATTGTGCTCGACCGCAGGCCGGACGCGACCGAGCGCATGTTGGAAATTGCCGAAAAATATCGTGGCAATGGCGCGGCCGCCGAGGTCAAGCAGGACCTGGAGTGGCGCAGCTGGCCGGTGGCCAAGCGCCTGGAACATGCGCTGGTCAAGGGTATCGACACCTACGCCGAAGAAGATGCCGAGGAAGCGCGTTTGACCGTTGCCCGTCCGCTGCATGTGATCGAAGGCCCGCTGATGGATGGCATGAACGTGGTCGGCGATTTGTTCGGTGCGGGCAAGATGTTTTTGCCGCAGGTGGTCAAATCGGCGCGCGTAATGAAAAAAGCAGTGGCCTATCTGATGCCGTTCATGGAAGCCGATAAGGGCGAATGTGCCACCACATCGGCGGGCAAGGTGTTGATGGCCACGGTGAAGGGCGATGTGCATGACATCGGCAAAAACATCGTCGGCGTGGTGCTGCAATGCAATGGTTTCGAGGTGATTGATTTGGGCGTGATGGTTCCGGCGCAGAAGATTCTCGACACCGCGCGTGAGCAGCATTGCGACATTATCGGCCTGTCTGGACTGATTACGCCCTCCTTGGATGAGATGGTGCATGTAGCCAAGGAAATGCAGCGCTTGGGCATGAATCTGCCGCTGATGATTGGTGGCGCGACCACTTCAAAAATCCATACGGCAGTGAAAATTTCGCCAGTGTGCGAGCATCCGGTGGTGTACGTGGTCGATGCCTCACGCGCCGTCGGCGTGGCGGCCAGCTTGCTGGGAGCGAATCGCGCGCAGTATGCGGCGGATATTCGCGCGGAATATGTCGAATTGGCGGCGCAGCGTGCGGCCAATCGGCGCGAGGGCAAGCGCGTCACGCTGGAGCAGGCAAGGCAGAATCGCATGAAGCTGCATTTTGGTTTTGCGGCTAAGCTCCCCTCCCCCCCGGCGGGGGAGGGGCTGGGGGAGAGGGGGAGCAAGCTGGCACAGCCTTTGGGTTGTGAAGCCGGTTGCTGCGCCACGCCCACACCCGGATACCTGCCACCCAAACCGAGCTTCCTCGGCACGCGGGTGTTTGAAAACTACCCGCTCGAAGAACTGCGCGAGCGCATCGACTGGAGTCCATTTTTCCAGGCCTGGGAATTACACGGGCGCTATCCGGCGATATTGGACGATGAAGTGGTGGGCGTGGAAGCGCGCAAGCTGCTGGCCGATGCGACCGCCATGCTGGATAAAATCATCGCGGAAAAATGGCTGCAAGCCTCGGCGGTGATTGGCTTCTGGCCCGCGAATAGCGTGAATTCTGATGACATTGAGCTTTACACGGATGAATCACGCAGCGAAAAACTCAGCACCCTGCACAATATCCGCCAGCAAATGGAGCGTCAGCACGGCAAGCCGAATTTATGCCTGTCCGACTTTGTTGCGCCCAAAGAAACAGGCGTGCCGGATTATATCGGCGGCTTTGCGGTGACGGCGGGCATTGGTATCGATACAAAAGTGGCCGAATTTGAAGCCCAGCACGACGATTATCAGGCGATTATGCTCAAGGCGCTGGCCGACCGTCTGGCCGAAGCGTTCGCCGAGCGTATGCATGAGCGCGTGCGCAAAGAATTTTGGGGTTATGCCCCAAACGAGAATTACGCCAACGATGAGTTAATTAAAGAAGCCTATCGCGGCATTCGCCCCGCGCCCGGCTACCCGGCCTGCCCGGATCACACCGAGAAGGGCATTATGTGGGAACTGCTCAAGCCGGATGAGAACATCGGCTTACAAATCACCGAAAGCTTCGCCATGTACCCGACCGCAGCGGTGTCCGGCTGGTATTTTGCCCATCCGCAGGCGCAATACTTCGGCGTGGGCAAGATTGGCCGCGACCAGGTGGACGACTACGCCAAGCGCAAAGGCTGGACGATTGC
>DYLI01000145.1 GCA_020722165.1 Halothiobacillus neapolitanus
CTCAACAGCGCCTGACTCGATGAAGCAAAGCGCAGCCGTGCCGTATTGTTACTGTAATACAACGGCTTAATGCCAAAACGATCTCGCGCCAGCCACAGGCGCTTGGCCTGCATGTCCCACACGGCAAAGGCGAACATACCGCGAAAATGTTTGACGCACTCCGCACCCCACTCCGCCCAGGCGCGCAAAATCACCTCGGTATCACCCGTTGAGCTGAAACGATGGCCGCGATGGCGTAACTCTTCGCGCAACTCCGGGTGGTTATAAATCGTGCCGTTAAACACCAGCGCCAGCCCGGCCTCACGATCCACCATCGGCTGATGACCATGAATCGACAAATCAAGAATCGACAGGCGCTGATGCCCCAAAGCCAGCGCACCGTCGCTAAAACTGCCCGCATGATCCGGCCCGCGCCGCGCCACCGCACACATCATGCGCGCCACAGCGGCTAAATCCGCCCGCTCACCATCAAAGCGCAATTCACCGGCTAGACCGCACATAGGCTTTCACTCCGCATCTAAATTTCTGCCAACACATCACTCAATTCACACGCCTGCACCCATCGCGCCGGGTTCTCACCCACCGCCAGTGCCTGAAAATGCGCCTGACCGCATTTAATTTTGCCATGCTCCTTATCGCGCAAATCATCCTTGAACAAACTGCCCTTGGTCTCCACCACGAAATACAGCCGCTCTGCACCTTCTGTTGCCACCAGCACCGCCCAATCCGGGTTGTAGCTACCGAGCGGGGTTGGCACCTTGAACCAGCCGGGAAGCTTGGCGTAAACCTTGATCGCCTCGTTCTTCTCCAACGCATCGGCAAAATCGCGCTCGGTGCCGGAATCATAGATCACATGCTCATACACCGACTTGCTGGTATTCATCAGCATACTTTTCAGGTAGCCCGTCAGTTCCTGCTGCTCGAACAGCTCCTGCGCGTAAAACTGCTCATCACCCAGGCGCTGATACTTGATGCCATCGACCAGAGCCATACGCTTGCTGCGCTTGATAATCTCACTGGCCAATTCAATGAATTGCTGCGGATTGCGCTTGAAATCGTCCAAGCGGCCACTCTGGGCCAAAATCTGCACCACGCTCTTGCGGGTCAGCTGGGTGCGGTCTTGCAACTCGCTAAGAATATCCGGCAATGCTATGTCATCTTCGTGCAGTGTAATCGTCGCCGCCCCCGCACGCTCAATCGCCTCGACACCCGCCTTGCCAATGGCAATATCCGCCTTGCGCCATTGCAAACGTGTCCGCGCAATGGGCGGCGCATCACGCAAGGCACATACGCAATCATCAATCAACTTGGCGTTATCGAACTGCACTCGGTACGTGGTCTGATGCTTGATGCGATCCCACAACGCCTTGAATTCAGGGCTATGCAACACCGCCTGACGGGTACGCACCTGTTCACGCGCAGCCGCATCCTTGACCTCCAGCCGCCCAGACAACTTGCGCAAAATTGCCGTAATCTGGCCGCGTTCTGCCGAAAAATCATCCGGCAGCAACAGATTTCCAACCTTAATGGCCTGCCGCAACGCATCCTGCACCTTGCCCTCAGCGTCGATATAACCCGCCGCCTGTAAATGTTCCCACAGCACCTTGGACTGTTCAAAACCCAGCGCGGCGACCTGACCCTCCGCCCCCTTCAGCCCAATGGCTGCGAATTGATGCGCCTCGACCATGCCAAAGCGAATGCCGGTATCGGCTTCAATTTCCTTCTGCAACTGGTCGGCAAACTGCTGATAACTCTCCGTTGCAATCACCGTCAGCGTATTCACCTCAAAACCACGCACACGCTCGCCCTGGCTGTTAACGCATAAACGCAGCCCGCGCCCGATAGTCTGTCGCCGTGCGCGCTCGGTCTGAATATCGCGCAAAGTGCAAATCTGAAATACATTCGGATTATCCCAGCCCTCGCGCAACGCCGAATGCGAAAAGATAAACTTGAGCGGCGTGTCCAAGCTCAGAAGCTTCTCCTTGTCACGCATAATCAGGTTATAAGTGTCATCGTCCGCCTTGGTCACACCGCTGGTGTCCTTGAGCATTTCTACCGTCTTGCCCGCCACCTTTTTCTTGTCGATGGAAAAATAGCCATTGTGAACCTCCTCGGCAGCACGGCTTAAATCCACCTCGGCAAACAGACTCTGATAGTCCGGGTGCTTGGCGTAGCGCTGATATTCCTCTTCAAAAATGCGTGCGTAATCGCCCTTGATCGGATTCCCCTCGGCATCGTAGCGGCGGTATTTGTCCACCGCGTCGATGAAGAACAACGACAGCACCTTGATTCCCAGCGGTCGCAGACGTTTTTCCTTGTCCAGATGCTCCTTGATGGTGCGACGAATCATTTCGCGTTGCAGCGTCAGCGCATCCACATCGCCAAAGGCAGCACCGGGCTTGAGGTACATTTCCCCACCCGGCACGCGCAACTCCATAAATTCCTCACCCCGCCCAACGCGAATCTCACCAATGCGGCACGCCTGATACAGCGCCCGCCGCGTGAGCTGTTCCAAGTCGTCGCCATCTTGCACACTGACTTCTTGCCGCTGCACTCCAGACCGCGTGGCCACATCCAGTTCCACCCTGGCGGCAATCACACCGCGCTTGTTGCTCACCGCAAGCAGGCGCACAAAGGGCTTGTTACTCGCCCCCTCAAGGGTCGCCGAGGCGACTTCAATCTGCTTCACCAGCTTTTTTTCATAGGCATCCACCGCATCCAGACGATAGAGCATGTGGTACGTATCCGCATGGGTGGCTGAATAGCGCACAGTACACAGCGGATTCATACGCTCCAGCGCCTGCTTGCCCCGCCCCTCCAAACCGCCGTCCACGCTTTGCGGCTCGTCCACAATCAAAATCGGGCGCGTGGCGCGAATCAGGTCAATGGGCTTCTCACCGCCCGTCTTCTCGCTGGCGCGGTACATCACATTCTTCGACTTGGCGCGCCGTTTCGCCTCGTCCGACTCCTCGGCGGCGGCATCCGCCTCATCGCCGAACTTATTGATTGCACCGACCGTCACCACCATCACCTGAATGTTCGGACTGGTCGCAAAATTGCGCACCTGCCCCAACTTGGCCGAATCGTAGATAAAATAATCGAGCGGCGTGTTGGCATACAGGCTTTTGAAATGCTCGGCGGTGATTTGCAAGGACTTATACACGCCCTCCTTAATCGCCACCGACGGCACCACGATCACGAATTTGCTAAAGCCATAACGCTTGTGCAGCTCAAAGATGGTACGCAAATAGACATAGGTCTTGCCCGTGCCCGTCTCCATCTCCACCGTAAAATCGCCCGAAGCCAGCGCCGTGGACGGCGGCAGCCCATTGCGCAACTGGATGGCGTGCAGGTTCTCCGCCCTCTGCGCATCCAGCAGAGTCAGCCAGTTACCAATGCCCAAATCGGACTCTGCCGTACCCAGCAGCATTTGCGGCGTGTCCATACTCACGGTGAACTCGGAGCGGCAGCTTTCCTGCCCACGGAACAAATCGCACACCGCCTCGATGGCATCCCATTGGTAATCCAGATCGGACTCGAAGTGGAGTTTCATTC
>DYLI01000146.1 GCA_020722165.1 Halothiobacillus neapolitanus
GGTGCGATTGGTCAGGATGGCACACGCGAAAAAGACGTCACTTTGGCGATTGCACGCAAGCTGGAGTCATTGATCCAGGGAGAACGCGGCTTTAAGACCGTATTAACTCGCCGGACAGACGTGTTTATTCCCTTGCGTGAGCGCACCAATATCGCACGCCGTAATAAGGCGGATATGTTTATTTCGTTGCATGCCGACGCCTTTAGCGACCCGGACGCACGTGGCGCGTCGGTGTATTGTTTGTCGCTCAATGGCGCAAGCTCCGAAGCGGCACGCTGGATGGCGGATAAGGAAAACTCGGCAGACCTGGTCGGCGGCGTGAACTTGAACGAGCGCAATGACAGCCTGGCCTCGGTGCTGCTGGATCTTTCGCAATCTGCCAGTATGCAGGCGGGGATGGACGCTGGGCAACGGATCTTGACCGAGCTGGGTGAGATCGGTTCGGTACACAAGCGCAGCGTGCAACAGGCGGGTTTTATGGTACTCAAATCGCCCGATATCCCGTCGATGCTGGTAGAAAGCGCCTTCCTCTCCAACCCCGAAGAGGAGCGCAAGCTGCGCTCATCCGCGCATCAACAGAAAGTTGCACAGTCGGTATTCCGTGGCCTGCATGATTACTACGCAAGCAAGGCGATGGAAGGCACGCATTTCGCCATGCTTTGAGGGAAGATTTATGATCTCAGCGAGCGTGTCGGCAAAACGAAGGTTTGAGGGTACTTCACGCCCCTTGCGTGGATTTGAGTTTTCCGTCCCCGTGTGAAGCGTCGTGCACTGACTTTCTCCACCTTGGGGTGAACAGCCTGTAGGGTTCAAGACGATCTGGCTTTTCGATCCGTCATCCATTCACGGCAATACTAAAAATGCCATCCATTGCATTTTTACCCGGCCTCCGCAGTCCAGGTTAGGGCGTAATATAAACCAGCGTTCCTTCCGCCAGACGCTCAAAAATATCCACCACATCAGCATTCAACATACGCACGCAGCCGTGCGAGGCTGGACGGCCAATCAAGCCCTCTTCCGGCGTGCCGTGGATATAAATAAAGCGCTTGTAAGAGTCGACCTTGCCGCCCTGATTGATGCCCGGCTCCATGCCGTCCAGCCACATGATGCGGGTGGTTACATCGTCTTCAGGCACGTCGCGCGGCTCGGCAATGATGCTGGCTATGCGCCCGGTCGGCTTGCGCGCCTTGAAAATCATGCCTTCTGGCTCGCTTGCGCCAATTTTCTGTTTGATTTGATGCAAACCAAGCGGAGTCTGGTTGCTGCCTTCCTGCCCGCCCGGCCCAAAGGCAGAAGTCGAAACCGGATAAGCCTTGAGCAAACGCCCATCCTGCATAAGGTACAGCCGTTGCGACTCAATGCCCACGACAACATAAAGCTGCCCTTGTTGCTTAAGCTTCTGTTGCGCTGCACGTGCGGCGTTGGAGCCTTTAAGAGCCTGCGGATCCAAAGCATCACCCGCTATCGCTATGCTTGCGCTCAACATGATCCACGCCCCCAGAAGCGCCGCAATTGATTGGAGAAGCCACTTATTCCGCATTGTGTAAGCCTACTGTCACTATATCCCGCGAACGCCGTTCCTGTGTCTCGTTTTTGGCACCATCCGCACGGCCGCCCGCCACGGCGGCAAGGTATTCTTCGGTGACATCGCCGGTGACGTATTCGCCGGTAAAGCAGGAGCAATCGTAGCGGTTGATAGCATCTTGCCCTTGGGTCACAGCGGCAATTAAATCATCAAGCTCTTGATAAATGAGACGATCTGCCCCAATTTCAATGCCGATTTCTGCCTCGGTGCGACCATGTGCAATGAGTTCATCCGGGGAGGGCATGTCGATGCCATAAACATAGGCATAGCGCACCGGCGGCGCGGCGGAAGCCATGTAGACCTTGCTCGCACCCGCTTCACGCGCCATACGAATAATCTCCGCCGAGGTCGTGCCGCGCACGATGGAGTCATCGACCAGCAGCACATTTTTACCGGCAAACTCGAGATCAATGGCGTTAAGTTTCTGGCGCACCGATTTTTTACGCTCGGCCTGACCCGGCATAATAAATGTGCGGCCGATATAGCGATTCTTGATAAAGCCCTCGCGGTAAGGCAGTTTCAACGCCACCGCCATTTCCAGGGCAGCCGTACGGCTGGTATCGGGAATCGGGATAATCACATCAATATCGTGATCCGGCCAATCGCGCAGCACTTTTTCCGCAAGCTTAATGCCCATGCGCATCCGTGCCTGATAGACGGATATCCCGTCCATAATCGAATCCGGGCGCGCCAAGTAGACAAATTCAAAAATGCACGGTGCGTAAGTCGAATGATCGGCACACTGCCGGGTATGCACCTCGCCCTTGGTGGTGACAAAAATACCTTCACCCGGCGCAAGATCACGCACCACGTCATAGCCCAACGCATCAATCGCCACGCTTTCTGAGGCGATTATCACTTCAGTCCCTTGCGCCGTCGTGCGCGTACCATAGCACAGCGGGCGAATACCATATGGATCGCGGAAGGCAAAAATCCCCATATCGGCAATCAAGCCCACCACCGCGTATCCGCCCTTGATACGCCGATGCACGCGTTCGATGGCATTGAATACATCATCCGCAGCGGGGCGCAATTTACCGCAACGCTGCATTTCATGCGCAAACACATTCAGCAAAACTTCGGAGTCGGACGAGGTATTGATATGGCGTAAATCTTGCTCGTGCAGTTCACGGCGCAACTCTTCGGTATTCGTCAAATTACCGTTATGCCCCAAACCAATACCATAAGGCGCATTGACGTAAAACGGCTGCGCTTCAGCTGCCGTATCGCTCCCCGCAGTAGGATAACGCACATGCCCAATGCCCATCGTTCCATGCAGCTGGCGCATGTGGCGAGTGTGAAAGACATCCTTCACCAGCCCCTTGTCTTTGCGCTGAAACAGGCGACCGTGTTCGCTGGTCATGATGCCCGCCGCGTCTTGGCCGCGATGCTGCAAGATAGTCAGTCCGTCATAAATCGTCTGATTAACCGGCGAGAAACCTACAAGACCAATAATTCCGCACATGGGTATGACTCACAAATGAAAATGGCTAGACATATCTTGGGGCAACAGATTAGAAATCGTCTGCGCAACCGGGGTTAAATAACGAATGACTTGCGATTCTTTCCACCAAGGATCCTGCGGCATGGGGGTCAAACTGCCCAGTAACAACAACACGCAGACCAGAAACACGCCACGCACCAAGCCAAACACCACGCCGATACTGCGATCTGAACCAGACAGACCTGTTTTTTTTACCAACAACCCGACCACAGCATTAATCACACCACCAACGATTAACGTGGCAATAAACAGTGCGACAAAGGCAATCGCAAGCCGTGCTGAAGGTATATCCACACTCTCCGGAACTAAGGGCGCGAGGTGCGTGCAGTAATACAGCGCCACCAAAAACGCCGCCACCCAAGTCAACAGCGAAATCATCTCCTTCATAAACCCGCGCAAGATACTGATAAGCGAAGAAAACGCGATGATACCGATCAGCACAAAATCAATGGTCGTCA
>DYLI01000147.1:0-1820 GCA_020722165.1 Halothiobacillus neapolitanus
TCGTACAGGTTCTTCGAGGCGGCTTCGCCCGGATGAATCTTGTTCTTGATACCGTCCAGACCCGCCATCAACAACGCAGCAAATGCGAGGTAAGGGTTGGCGGTGGAGTCGGGGTAACGCACTTCGATACGGCGAGCTTTCGGGCTGGACACGAATGGAATGCGGATCGACGCAGAGCGGTTACGTGCGGAATACGCCAGTTTCACCGGCGCCTCGAAGTGCGGCACCAGACGCTTGTAGCTGTTGGTGGACGGATTGCAGAAGGCATTCAACGCATGGGTATGCTTGATAATGCCACCAATGTAATACAGCGCCAACTCCGACAAACCTGCGTACTGGTCGCCGTTAAAGGTGTTTTTGCCATCTTTGAACATCGACATATGCACGTGCATACCCGAACCGTTATCGCCCACCATCGGCTTAGGCATAAAGGTTACGGTCTTGCCATAGGTGTTCGCCACGTTCCACAGCACATACTTCAAAGTCTGCACTTCGTCGGCCTTCTTCACCAGGGTATTGAAGCCCACACCGATTTCGCACTGACCCGCCGTGGCGACTTCATGGTGATGCACTTCCACGGTCAAACCCATGTCTTCCAGCACCAGGCACATGGCTTGGCGGATGTCATGCAGTTGATCGACGGGCGGCACGGGGAAGTAGCCACCTTTCACACCAGGGCGATGCCCCATATTGCCATCGGCATACTCCTTGCCGGTGTTCCATGCCGCTTCCGCCGAGTCGATTTTGACAAAGCTGCCGGACATTTCATTGCCCCAACGCACATCATCAAACACGAAGAATTCGTTTTCCGGGCCGAAGAAAGCTTTGTCCGCCAAGCCTGTACCTTGCAAAAAGGCTTCAGCGCGCTTGGCAATCGAACGGGGGTCACGACCATAACCTTGCATGGTGTCCGGCTCAATCACGTCGCAAACCACAATCAGGGTGGACTCTTCGGAGAATGGATCCATCAGCGCGGTGGAGGCGTCAGGCATCAAAATCATGTCGGAAGCGTTGATGCCTTTCCAACCCGCAATGGACGAACCATCAAACATAATGCCGTTTTCAAAGGCTTCTTCATCCACGCGCTTGGCGGGGTAGGTGACGTGCTGCTGCTTGCCACGGGTATCGGTAAAACGGAAGTCAACAAACTTGACGCCGTTTTCCTTAATCATCTTTTCGACATCGCTTGGGGTCATCAATCAATCTCCAAATAAAAGGCCTCAAGGCCAAAATCAACGTAGGTGTGCAGTTTACCCTTGCGGGCGATAGTCGCAATCTAAGCATGAATAATGCCAACACACGAAAGCTCATTGTCTAACGCTCGAACAACGTCTGCATCATCTCACCCCAGCACAATGCACTTTATTGGGGCACTAAAACAGTGCGTGGCACTCAGCGCAAGATTCACTCCATCAAAGCGACCGACTTAATGAGCGCATAGATTTGCTGCCCTGCTTGCAAGCCTAAACGCTTACTTGAATAGGCCGTGATCTCCGCCAGCAGCAACTGACCATCGCTCAGCCGGCAGGCTACGCTCACGCGCCCGCCCATCTCGGGATGCACGGCTTCAACGACCACGACAAGATGATTAAGAATACTGATTTGCAAAGGATTTTGCAGCGAAAGACTGACATCACGCGCCAAAATGCGCAGGCGGGTGGCCGATTTTTTATTTCCGCACGGCCCGGTCAACAGAATGCTCAACCGCGCATTGCCGAACGGAGTCAGACCCTCGCTATCGGTCGCGCCCATCACACCCTCCAGCACCGAAACTGGCCCTTCTTCGTCAAACAGCGGCGAATCCGGGCGTGCCAGTGCCT
>DYLI01000147.1:1920-3534 GCA_020722165.1 Halothiobacillus neapolitanus
CCAAACAGCACGGTAACACCGCTGGTTTCAATCTCGAATGTGCCGGATTGCAGCAAAAAATCGCCCTGTTTGAGGGTCAAATCGCCTTTAAGCAGCATCTCAGCCTACCTTGACCGCAAAGCGGCGATTGAGTCCGTACACCAGCATCAACACCACCACCGAGAACAGCAACATCATGCCGGAGAGTACGTGCGCCTCGGCGTATTCAAGTGATTCAACATGATCGAAAATGGCAATGGAGACCATGCGCGTCGAGTCCGGCACATTCCCACCCACCATCAATACCACGCCGAATTCACCCACGGTATGCGCAAAAGTCAACGTGGCGGCCACCAAAAAACCACGCCTCGCCAGGGGCATTACCACGGTAATGAAACGATCCAAAATACCGGCGCGCAGGGTCGAAGCAGCATCCAGAAGACGCATGGGCAAGGCTTCAAACGCGTGCATCAAGGGCTGCACGGCAAAGGGTAGGGAATAAAATACCGAGCCCATCACCAAGCCCACAAAGCTGAACGTGAGTTGCCCCTCGAAGCCAAACACGCGCAGGAACTGCGTCAAAGCACCATGCGGATTCATCACAATCAAAAGGTAAAACCCCAGCACCGTCGGCGGCAAAACCAGCGGCAAGGCCACGAGGGCTTCCAGCACAATTTTGAACGATGAACGCATATGAGCCAGCCACCACGCCAGCGGCGTGCCGACAAGCAGCAAAATGAGGGTAGTGGTCAACGCCACTTTAAGCGTGAGCCAAATGGGTGACAGGCTAACGCTCGTGCCAAAGAGTTCGATCATGGGGGGGTGTCCACAATGTTTAGGAGCAAATAAACGAAGTGTTTTAAGGAATCGAATAACCGTAACGCTCAATCACCTTGCGGCCATCATCCGAACGCAGGTAATCCATAAATTGCTGCGCCACCGGATTGTTCTCGGCCTTTTTCAAAATCACCGCACCCTGGTTGATGGGCGTGTACATATCCTGCGGCGGCAGCCAGTACTCACCCTTCTGGTAGGCGGGGCTTTGCGGATCAAGCAGTTGCGACAGCGCGACAAAGCCTAGCGCCGCATTGCCGGTCTGCACATATTGGAAGGCATGGGCAATGCTTTCACCATTGACGATTTTCGGCTTGACGGCTGCATACACACCCAGCATGTTCAGCACCTCCTCAGCCGCTGTGCCGTACGGTGCAGTCTTCGGGTTGGCAATCGACACGTGTTTGAACTCGGCCTTTTCCAACAGTGTTTTGTAACCCGCCTTGACTGGCAAGGTCGGGCTATACAAGGCCAACACGCCTCGCGCATAGACCAAGTAATTACCCGGCTTAACCAAGCCCTCTTTAACCAAGGCTTCCGGCTTGGACGTATCCGCCGCAAAAAACAGATCAAACGGTGCACCGTTCCTAATCTGTGCATACAGTTTACCAGTGGGGCCGAAAGCGAACTTAACCTCGTGGCCTGTTTTGGCCTTAAACCCTTGGCCAATTTCTTCGATGGTTTTGGTGAAATTAGCCGCAACGGCGACAGTTATAGAGCCTGCATGAACGATAGAGCTCATGAAAATCAATATCAGCAGGGTCAAAAATCGCATCGCGCTATATCCATCAAACCATAGCG
>DYLI01000013.1 GCA_020722165.1 Halothiobacillus neapolitanus
TGTTTGAAGTGACCTAGGGCAATGTAGCCCCAGGCATCACGCGCAAAGTCGATCAGGATGGTGTTGCTGCGTACCAGCGCGTCGCAGTATTCGGCGATGTAGTCGTGCGGTTCGATCTGGATGGTGTAGGGGTTCCAGGCGAGGCCGAGGCTTTCGACAAATTGCTGCGCGAATTGCGCCCAATCGACTTCGGGATAGGCGGCGAGGTGGGCGTTGTAGTTGCCGACCGCGCCGTTGATCTTGCCCATGATTTCAACTTGGGCGAGTTGTTCGCGCTGGCGCTTGAGGCGGTAGGCGACGTTGGCGAATTCCTTGCCCATGGTGGTCGGCGAGGCAGGTTGGCCGTGGGTGCGCGATAGCAGGGGGGCATCGGCGAGGTCGTGCGCTATCGTGCGCAGGACATTAAGAATGCCGTCAATGCGCGGCAGTAAGGCCTGGTTGCGCCCTTCGCGCAGCATCAGGGCGTAGGCGAGGTTGTTGATGTCTTCCGAGGTGCAGGCAAAGTGAAAAAATTCACTGATGGCAGCAAGTTCTGCGTTGTTCTGCACTTTTTCCTTGAGGAAATATTCAACCGCCTTGACATCGTGATTAGTGGTTTTTTCAATGTTTTTGACGCGACGGGCATCATCGGCGTTGAAGTGAGTCACGATGTCATCCAGCACGCTGCTGGCATGGGTGGACAGCGCAGGCACTTCGCTGATGGCAGGGTGCGCCGCCAGGGCTTGCAACCAGCGCACCTCAACCAATACGCGATGACGAATCAAGCCAAATTCACTAAAAATAGGACGCAGATCATCGGCCTTGTCGGCATAGCGGCCATCGATGGGGGAGAGCGCCATCAAGGTGAAATCGGCGGAGTTAAGGTGTGTCATGCTGCAAGCTCGTGATGTTTTTAATGCGCCAAATGTTAACACGCGCTTGAACAGAGCTTGGTAGCGTGATGAATGGCGCGACATTGCACATGACACGCGGTGCGTGGTGTGGTTAAATGCGTGCCGCAATTCAAAGAGCGCGCGGTGTGCTTGCTGGGTTGCGGAATTATTTACACTCCACACGCGCATCATGCTCTGATCGGCGGGGTGCCTGTAAGCTTCAATGCGCGACGCGCAAGCTTGCAGGTCGTCGTTCAGGATGCGCGGAGGCTTAACCCCATAGAGGATTATAAAAATGGCTCAAGTCAGTATGCGTCAAATGTTGGAAGCGGGTGTTCACTTCGGTCACCAGACCCGCTACTGGAACCCAAAGATGGCTCCGTACATCTTTGGTGATCGCAATAAGATTCACATTATCAACCTTGAAAAAACCGTGCCGATGTTTAACGACGCACTGAATTTCATTGGCAAAATTGCGGCCAAGGGCGGCACTATTTTGTTTGTAGGCACCAAGCGTTCCGCGCGTGATGTGATTGGCGAGCAAGCGGCACGTGTCAACATGCCCTATGTCAATCACCGCTGGTTGGGTGGCATGATGACTAACTTCCGTACCGTGAAGCTGTCTGTGCGCCGTTTGAAAACCCTGCAAACCATGGCGCAAGACGGTAGCTTTGATCGCCTGGTCAAGCGCGAAGCGTTGCATATGCAGCGTGAAATGGAAAAGTTGGAAAAAGGTTTGGGCGGTATTCAGAACATGGAGCACCTGCCGGATGCGCTGTTCGTGGTGGACGTGGATCATGAATCCATTGCCATTACTGAAGCGCGCAAGCTGGGTATTCCTGTGATCGGCGTGGTCGATAGTAACAGCTCGCCTGATGGTGTGGACTACATCATTCCAGGCAACGACGATGCGATTCGCGCGGTTCAGCTCTATGTTATGTCAGTCGCGGATGCGATTGATGATGCCAAGGGCACGGTGACTGTGGCGAGTGATGACTTTGTTGAGGTGAGTGAAGCCGCAGCTTGATTCTGTGCTCGCTAACTCGTCACGTTGTTGACGCTTGAATTTCTACGCACGGGTCCTTATGACCCGTTGTTTTTGTAAGCAATACGGAGAATTTTATGAGTACGATTTCTGCAAGCATGGTTAAAGAACTGCGCGAGCGCACCAGCGCCGGCATGATGGAATGCAAGAAAGCACTGGTCGAAGTCGGTGGTGACATCGAAGCGGCGATCGAGTGGATGCGCAAGCAAGGTATGGCCAAGGCCGATAAGAAAGCAGGCCGTACTGCAGCTGATGGTGTGGTAGTGATTGCGGTTGCTGATGATGGTAAATCTGCGGCACTGGTGGAAATCAACAGTGAAACCGACTTTGTGGCCAAGAGCGAAGACTTCGTCAAGTTTGCCAATGAAGTAGCGCAAGTGGTTTTGCAGCAGGCTCCAGCGGATGTCGATGCTTTGCTAGCTGCGAAAATGGCGAGCGGTGAAGATGTCAACACCGTGCGTTCTGCGCTGATTGCAAAAATTGGTGAAAACCTGCAAGTGCGCCGTTTCGTGCGTATCGAGACCACGGGTGTGATCGGCGCTTACCGTCATGGCGAGCGCATCGGTGTTCTGACTGAAATGACTGGTGGTGATGTTGCAGTCGCCAAGGATGTGTCTATGCACATTGCGGCAAGCCGTCCTGTCTGCGTTTCTGAGTCCGATGTGCCAGCGGATCTGGTCGAAAAAGAGCGTGCAATCTTCCTCGATCAAGCCATGCAAAGCGGTAAGCCTGCTGAAATTGCGGCCAAGATGGTTGATGGACGTATTCGCAAGTATCTCGCTGAAGTGGCGCTGACCGGTCAGCCTTTCGTCAAGGATGCGGATGTCACCGTCGGCGCGATGCTGAAGAAGGCAGGTTGCGAGGTGACTCAATTCGTGCGCTTTGAAGTGGGCGAAGGTATTGAAAAGCAGACCACTGACTTTGCAGCCGAAGTTGCGGCACAAGTTGCTGCGAGTTGATGGCTGAGGATGACTTCAAGGTCATCCTTCAGTGCGGTTTAGTGAATATTTATTTTTCATAACTAAGGGTCAAATCATGCAAACTCCCACGCTCCATTATCGCCGCATCCTTCTCAAATTGAGTGGTGAGGCGTTAATGGGAGCGTGTGATTATGGCATTGACCCTGACGTTCTCCACCGTCTCGCATCTGAAATCCTTGCCCTGCAAAAAATGGGTGTGGAAATTGGTTTGGTGATTGGCGGTGGCAATATTTTCCGTGGTGCGGGTCTGGCCGAAGGCGGCATGGATCGTGTCACGGGCGACCATATGGGTATGTTGGCGACGGTGATGAATGCCTTGGCGATGCAGGATGCGATTGAACGCCAGGGTGGCGAAGTGCGCGTCATGTCAGGGCTGTCGATCCATCAGGTGTGTGAGGATTATGTGCGTCGCCGTGCGCAACGTCATTTGGAAAAAGGGCGGGTGGTGATTTTTGCTGCTGGCACGGGTAGCCCCTATTTTACGACGGATACGGCGGGCAGTTTGCGTGCGATAGAGTCATGTTGCGATGTGCTAATCAAGGCCACGAAGGTGGATGGGGTTTATGATTGCGACCCGATGAAGCATTCACACGCATGTCGCTATGAAACCCTGACTTATGATGAAGCCATTACCCGTCAGCTTGGGGTGATGGATGCGACGGCGCTGGTGATGTGCCGCGATAATAATTTGCCTCTCATCGTCGCCGATATTAATACGCCGGGCTTGTTGCAAAGCCTAGTGATGGGTGAGCGCGTGGGAACTTTGGTGACACGGGAGTTACAGTGAAATGATTGAAGCACTACGTAAAGATGCCGAATTGCGCATGGGTAAAAGCTTGGACGCTCTGAAGTCAGAGTTGTCGAAAGTACGTACGGGTCGAGCGCATCCATCCATTCTCGATCACGTTAAGGTCGATTATTACGGTCAAGAAGTTCCATTGTCCCAAGTCGCCAAGGTGGTCGCTGAAGATGCGCGCAACCTGAGCGTTACACCTTGGGAAAAAGAGATGGTAAGCAAGATTGAAAAGGCCATTATGACCTCTGATCTCGGCTTGAATCCGATGAGTATGGGGATGGTGATTCGCGTTCCGTTGCCTGCGCTGACCGAAGATCGTCGCCGTGATTTGGTGAAAGTGGTACGTGGCGAAGCTGAAGCGTCGAAAGTGGCGATTCGTAATATTCGTCGTGATGTGAATGGTACTTTGAAAAATCAGCTCAAGGACAAGCTGATTAGCGAAGACGAAGAGCGTCGTGCGCAAGATGTGGTGCAGAAGTTGACCGATAAAGCGGTCGCGGATGCCGATGCCATTTTGGCAGCCAAAGAAAAGGAATTGATGGAAGTTTGAGGCGGGTTGGTTCAGTCGGGCTTTTTTGTTTCTTTAATAGGACTTACGCAAAAGTGTTCCAGCAAGGCAAAGCGCCGAAGACAGTACAACCTAGTACGGCGAGGTGTTTTAACGCCGCTGGGGCGCTTTTGCGTAAGTCCTATTCAATTCACATGGCACGGCTTTGAACGTTTCCTCTATACCCGCATCTATTCCGCGTCACATCGCCATCATCATGGATGGTAACGGACGCTGGGCGAAGCAGCATGGCTTGCCACGCGTCATCGGGCATCGTCGCGGCGCAACCGCCTTGCGCCATGTGGTGCGAGCCTGTGTGCAGCGTCAGGTACAGGTGTTAACGGTATTCGCGTTTTCCAGTGAAAACTGGCATCGCCCTGAAACCGAAGTCAAAGCCTTGATGGTGCTTTTTATGCACTCCTTGCGTCGTGAGGTTGAAAAACTGCATGAAGCGGGAGTGCGTTTGCGTTTTATTGGCGAACGCGGGCGTTTTGATAACGCCTTGCGCCAAAAAATGGAGGCTGCGGAACGTCTTACGGCGGATAATTCGTGCATGACCATGGTGATTGCGGTGAATTATGGCGGGCGTTGGGATCTGGCGCAGGCTGCGCGTGCGCTGGCTGCAGAGGTATCGGCTGGGCAGCTTGCGCTTGACGCTGTAAATGAACAGGCTCTGGGCAAGCATGTGGCTTTGGCTGATTTGCCTGAGCCGGATTTACTTATTCGTAGCGGCGGCGAGCAACGCATTAGCAATTTTTTGTTGTGGCAGATGGCTTACACCGAGCTGTATTTCACGCCAACCTTGTGGCCCGATTTCCGTGTGGATGATTTGGACTTGGCTCTGACGTGGTTTGCCGAGCGTGAGAGACGCTTTGGGCGCGTTGAAAGCACGCAACCGAGGGTAGGGCATGCTTAAACAACGCATTTTAACCGCACTGGTTTTGGTGATTATTTTTCTAACAACGCTATTTTGGCTGCCGCCTCTTGCGTTCCAGCTTTTGATGGCGCTTGTTGTGGCTTTGGTTGCGTTTGAATGGGCGGCGTTGGAGGGTTGGTATGGGATGCCGCGCTTGGCGTATGTCACAGGCATTATGCTGGGCGGTGCGGGTCTGGTTTTTGCTCCGTTCGGGATTCTATTTCACCTTGAAATGTTGATCGCCGGTGTTTTGCTCTGGGTTTTGCTAAGTTTGCGCGTCTTTTTGGGAGCGCATGTGCCCAATGTCTTTCATCATGCGCGCTTCAAGCTTTTACTCGCTCCACTGGTGTTATGGCCAGCCTGGTTTGCCTTGGAGTATTTGCATAATTTGCCCAATGGGGCGTGGTGGGTGTTAGCAACTTTAATGGTGGTCTGGGTAGCGGATAGCGCGGCGTTTTTTGCCGGACGTATGTTTGGTCGCATTAAGCTGGCTCCGCATATCAGCCCTGGTAAAACTGTTGAAGGTTTGCTGGGAGGTTTAATGGGCGTCACCGCCTTTGCTCTTGTCGCTCATGCGTTTGTGCCATTCGCACAACTGCCTTTATGGGCATGGTGTCTTTTAACCTTGACGGTCACGCTCTTTTCGGTGATTGGCGATTTGCACGAAAGCCTTTTGAAGCGGGAAGCTGGAGTGAAAGATAGCGGTACCTTGTTGCCTGGGCATGGCGGTGTGTTTGACCGGGTGGACAGTCTTTTGGCAGCCGCCCCGATCATGGCGTTTGGTTTGTTCTTGCTTGATGTCAATGGACTCGGCATGGGTGGCTTGGCGTGATGCAGTCATCTCGGCATGGCGTGTGCGTGCTTGGTGCGACCGGTTCGATTGGGCAAAGTACGTTGGATGTTTTGCGTCGTCATCCTGAACGCTGGTGGGTTGAGTCGCTTGGTGCCAATCAGGATGTCGAAGGCATGTTGGCGGCGTGCATGGAGTTCATGCCGCGTGTCGTTACGATGGCGGATGAGCAGGCGGCGATGCGTCTAAAGGTGGCGCTCAAGGCGGCAGGATTGCTGACCGAGGTTTTATCGGGTGAAGAAGGCATGGAGACGATTGCTGCGGATGCGGCAAGTGCTGTAGTCGTGGCGGCTATCGTGGGTGCGGCGGGTCTGCGCTCGTCACTTGCGGCGGTGCGTGCGGGTAAGCGGGTGTTATTGGCCAACAAAGAAGCGCTGGTGATGTCGGGTGCCTTGTTTATGGCTGAAGTGGCAGCGCATGGTGCAACACTGATTCCGCTGGATAGTGAGCACAATGCCTTGTTTCAATGTTTGCCCGCGATTGACGTGCGGACACCGCGTTCATTGGCGGGGATTGACTCTTTGCTACTGACTGCATCCGGTGGGCCTTTTTTGGATTGGCCTCTGGATCGTTTGCTAACAGTCACACCCGAACAAGCCTGTGCGCACCCCAACTGGTCAATGGGCAAGAAAATTTCTGTCGATTCAGCCAGTTTAATGAACAAAGGCTTGGAAGTGATTGAGGCCTTTTGGTTGTTTTCCATGCCGTTGGAACGCATCAAAGTGGTAGTGCATCCGCAAAGCATTGTGCATTCCATGGTGGCGTATGCCGATGGTTCGGTATTGGCTCAGCTCGGCTTGCCCGATATGCGCACGCCGATTGCTCATGCCTTGGCGTGGCCTGAGCGTGTACCGTCGGGTGTGGCAGCGCTTGATTTAACTCAAATGTCTCAATTGACGTTTGTACCGCCCGATATGCAGCGTTTTCCATGCTTGCGTTTGGCTTATGATGCCTTGCGTCAAGGTGGAGGGGCACCGGCGCTGTTGAACGCGGCGAATGAGGTGGCGGTGGACGCTTTTTTGCAGCGGCATATGGGCTTTATGCAGATTCCAGCCCTGATTGAGTCCGTGCTCGACCGTGCGGCATCCGGGTGTGCGCAGACTTTGGATGATGTATTTGCAGCGGATGCGCAGGGGCGTGCTTTAGCCAATGAGTGGATTCATAAGCGTGGTGTAGTTGTATGACGCATATTTTGTTCAGCATTCTCGGTTTTTTGCTCGCGGTCGGTCTGCTGGTCGTGGTGCATGAGTGGGGGCATTTTTGGGTGGCGCGTCGCCTTGGGGTCAAAGTGCTGCGCTTTGCCGTGGGTTTTGGCCCCGTGTTGCACAAATGGCAGCGCGGTGAAACTGAATATGCGCTGAGTGCCATTCCGTTAGGTGGCTACGTCAAAATGCTGGATCACCGCGAAGGTGAGGTCGATCCCGCCGAGGCGGGGCGTGCCTTTGATCGCCAATCGCTGGCGACACGTGCGGCGATTGTGCTTGCCGGGCCGCTGGCTAACCTGATTTTTGCCGTTCTTGCTTATACAGCGATGTTTATGGTCGGCGTACAGGGTTTGGCGCCTATTGTCAGTGCTCCGCCTATGGGTACGTCGGCGCAACTTGCAGGGCTGAAGGCAGGTGCCGAGGTGGTTGCTGTCAATGGACAGGCAATCAATACGTTTGATGGCTTACGTGTCGCCGTGATGCAAGCTGCGGCGAGTGATCAGGCTATTAGCCTAGGTGTGCGTGACGATGCTTTGAATTCAAACTCAAACCCAGTACACGATATTGTTTTGCCAGGCGCACCCTACCAACTCTTTGCCAGCCGAGAAGATCCGCTGGCACAGCTTGGCTTGCGCCCCTGGCGACCCGATAATGCGTTGCTGATTGTGAAAGGCGTGGTTCAAGGCGCGCCCGCCGAGCAAGCTGATTTGCGAGTGGGTGATGTGATCACAGGTGTTCAAGGGGGGGAGGCTGAACAAGCAGATCAGGTTCTGAACGTGATTCGCAATCATCCCGGGCAGCGTATTACCCTGGATATTTTGCGTGATGGAAAGGTTCTTCATCTGGATACGCTTCCCGGCAGCAAAACCGACAAGGCCGGAAATTTTGGCTACATCGGTGCAAGCTTCGCCCTGGACATACCGCCAGGCGTGCGTGAGAGTCTGTGGCGAGTGGATCGGCAAAATCCTTGGGCAGCTTTTACAGCGGCGAGTATAAAAACTTGGGATATGACTGTGCTAAGTCTGCAAGTCATGGGTAAAATGCTCACCGGCCAAGCGAGCTTGGAGTCCATTAGCGGACCCCTGGGTATTGCCGACATTGCAGGTCACGCCTTGGTATTGGGTCTGTCCACGTTTTTGGGTTTGCTAGCCTTGATTAGTTTAAGTCTTGCGATTCTGAACTTGCTACCGATCCCCATCCTGGATGGTGGTCATTTGTTTTTTTATGCAATCGAAGCCGTGAGGGGAAGGCCACTTTCCGAGCAAGCGCAACTCGTTGGCCAAAAGCTGGGCATGTCCTTGCTGCTTGCACTTATGGCCTTGGCAATGTTCAATGACCTATCACGGCTGTTTTTTTAATTCTCGGCTACGCTTTCAACGGGATATTTTGTTTTAATGAATAGGTTCGCACAAATTCTACTAAGTGTTGGCGTGGCATTGGTTCTTGGGACGCACGTCCAAGCAGCAAGCTCAGTCAAACTCAGCGATATTGAGTTACAAGGCTTGCAAAACCTTGATTCAGGCACGGTGTTTACTTATCTGCCTTACCGCGTGGGTGATGAGTTTAGCGAGGCTGACAGTACTCGTGTGGTACGCGATCTATACAAAACTGGCTTCTTCAAGCAAGTCGAAGTCGATCAGCGTGGCAATGTATTGATCGTGAAATTAGATGAATTACCAACCATTGGTGAACTCAAATTTTCCGGCAACGATAAAGTCGAAAAGGCTGACTTGGAGAAAGCGCTCAAGTCAGCAGGCCTGGTCAAAGGGCGCATTCTTAATCGTGCTGTTTTGGAGCAAATGGAGCAAGAGCTGCAACGCCTGTATTTTAGTATGGGCTTGTACGGTATGCGCGTTGAAGTTAAACAAACTGACTTGGGCGGCAATCGGGTTGGACTCGATATTGAGATTTTAGAAGGCACTGAGTCCAGAATTCGTAGTGTTTCATTTGTTGGCAACAGCGTGTTTTCTGAACAAACGCTTGCCGGTCAATTTGATCTTGGCTCCAAAAGCTGGTGGGAGTTTTATTCAAGCAAGGATCAGTATTCACGGCAGAAGCTCGCCGCTGATCTGGAAAAGTTGCGCTCGTTTTATTTGGATCGTGGCTATGTGAAATTCAATATTGAATCCACAGAAGTTTCCATGTCGCCAGACCGTAAAGATATTTACATCACCATTGGTGTTAAAGAAGGCGATCAATACAAAGTATCCGGCGTTGATTTCGCCGGCGTTAAGGTGGTTGATGAAGCCGAGCTGAGAAAGTTAGTCTTGATTAAGAATGGCGAGGCTTTTTCGCGTAAAGAGTTAACCGAGTCAACGAGTGCAATGGTTAAGCGTATTGGTAATGAGGGTTATGCCTTTGCCAACGTCAACCCGGTGCCACAGCTTGATGAGGCAAACAAGACGGTTAAATTGACGCTGTATGTTGATCCAGGCAAGCGTGTTTATGTGCGCAATATCAATATTCAGGGCAATTATCTGACGGATGAGGAGGTCTTCCGTCGTGAATTACGTCAGATGGATGCCTCTTGGTATTCCGGTGAAAAGCTTGATCGTTCAAAAGCTAGGTTACAGCGTCTGCCATATGTTGAGAGTGCGAACATCGAAACGAAACCTGTGGCGGGGCAAGCGGATGTTGTCGATGTTAATGTGGGTGTTACCGAGAAAATGTCAGGCCAATTTAGTGTGGGTGTAGGTTACTCCCAATCTGCTGGCGTGCTTTTCAATCTGAATGTTGCGCAATCAAACTTTTTAGGGACAGGTAATCTTGCTTCAATCAAGCTTGATCGTAGTGCCTCTTATAGCTCCTACAGCCTATCATTGCTGGATCCTTACTGGACGATTGATGGCATTAGTGCCGGCTTGAGTGCTTTTTATACCAAAACTGATACTGAAAACCTAAACACTACTGTTATTAGCCGGTATCTTCTTGATTCCTATGGCGCTGATTTAAAGTTCTCAATGCCAGTTTCGGAGTCGGTCAGTGCACGTTTGGGTTTCGGTTTGTCAAATACAGCACTCAAAAGAACAGTTGAATCGCCGGACTGGGTTACTGATAATAATTATAACTTTTTGTCGATTGCTCCTGGTATTTCTATGGATACACGTGATCGAATCGTATTCCCTAATTCAGGTATTTTCACGGGAGTGTATGCTGACGTTACTCTTCCAGGGAGTGGTTTGGAATTTTATAAAATCAATGCTGACTATGCGCAGTACTTTAGCGTTTATAAAAACTACGTATTAAAAGCGCATGGCACGTTAGGCTTTGGTGATAGCTATGGTAAAAACTATACCTACGTCAATAATCAGGGTGTCACTATTGAAACACCGTTACCACCCTACAGGAACTACTATGCGGGGGGTGTTCGCTCCGTGCGTGGTTATGAGGATTTTAGTTTAAGCTCGGGTCTTGACACCCTCGATAGCAATGGCGACCCTCAAGGTGGTGCATTCAAGGTGGTTGGGGGCGCTGAGTTCTCAGCTCCAGTTCCATTCCTAGGAGCGGAAATTGAGAAAAATGTTCGATTAAGTTTGTTTTATGATGTGGGTAACGTCTATTATGACTACAGTTCATTTGACTCTAATGAGTTGCGCATGTCGGTGGGGTTATCCTTAAATTGGATTTCTCCGATTGGTCCTTTGATTTTGAGCTATGCCGTACCATTTAATGACCAGCCTAGCGATAGGACCCAAGCGTTTCAGTTTTCTGTTGGTTCTGGTTTCTGATTTTTTTACTTGGAGATTTGATTGTGATTAAGCACTCGCGCATATTGTCTGTAGTGTTACTTTTGACGGTTTCGTCAATTGCTTGTAATACTGCATTTGCCAAAGAACTCAAAGTTGGTTTTGTGAACTCTGCCTTGCTACTCGATAAAGCACCTCAAGCTGAGGTGGCTCGCGTTCAACTTGAAAAGGAGTTTTCAACTCGTGAGCGTGATTTGGTAGAAAACCAGAAAGCAGCTCAAGCCATTGAGCAAAAACTTAGCAAAGATGGTGCCACAATGAGCGATGCGGAGCGCTCCCGCCAAGAGCGTGATTTAAACCGCCGTATGCGCGAACTTCAGCGTCAGCAAGTTGAGTTTCGTGATGATTTGAATCTTCGTAAAAACGAAGAATTGGCCAAGCTTCAGCGCACGGTCTATCAGGTTATTAGCGAGATGGCTAAAGGTGAGGAATTCGATTTGATTTTGAGTGACGGCGTGGTTTATGCAAGTCCAAGTGTTGATATTACCAACAAAATTTTGGAACGCCTGCAATCTGCAAAGTAATTCGATTAGTCACTGAGTTAGTTTAATTGTGAATCTTGCTGAGCTTGCTCAAAAACTAGGCATCCCCTTAATTGGGGATGCCTCTTTTGTTGTTGATGGCGTTGCTGCACTAAATCTTGCAGAAACTTCTTCACTTTGTTATGTGCAAGATGTCGCCTACTTACAAGCGGCGCTTCATTCGCGTTGTGGTGCCTTAATAATTTCATCAAAACACTTTTCACTCGTTGACCGTGCCAAGTGCTCTAATTTTCTAATTAGCGAACATCCACACCTTACCTTCGCCAAAGCCGCAGATATTCTTCACCCAATAAAGATACGTCAGGGTGTTCATCCAACAGCGGTTGTGCATCCAGAAGCAATAATCGACCCGAGTGCATGGATCGGTCCTTATGTCGTTATTGAAGATCGAGTTTTTATTGGTCGTGGCGTTCAGATTGGCTCTCACTGCCATATTGGTTCAATGAGTCATATTGCGGATAACACACAACTGTTACCCCGTGTGACGGTTTTGCAAAATGTACAAATAGGGGCGCGTTGTCGAATATTGTCCGGTGCAGTGATTGGCTCGGATGGATTTGGTTTGGTTCAAGAGCAAGGTGCCTGGGTGCATGTGCCACACTTGGGTCGGGTTGTTATTGGAGATGATGTTGATATTGGGGCGAATACTACGGTTGATCGTGGAACCCTTGCCGATACACTGATTATGGACGGGGTTAAAATAGACAATTTGGTGCAGATTGCGCATAACGTTGTTATCGGTAGGCATTCTGCCATTGCGGGCTGTGCGGGTTTGGCTGGAAGTTCTATCGTGGGTGAACATTGTTTGTTGGCGGGTGGTGTTGGCCTTGCGGGGCATTTAAGACTTGCAGATAAAGTTCACATTACTGGAATGTCAATGGTAACTAAATCGATTGCGAAGCCGGGTGTTTATTCATCCGGAACGCCCCTGGATGATAATAAGCAATGGCGTCGCAATGCTGCTCGATTTAAGACGCTTGATCAAATGGCGCGCCGCTTGGGCTTGATTGAGCGTCATCTTGGTTTTTGTGAAATATCAGAGGATTGATGCGTGAGTCGTATTATTAATATTCAAGACGTTATGCGTCACTTACCACATCGTTATCCTTTTCTTCTTGTTGATAGGGTATTGGATTGGGAGCCAAATGATTATCTTGTGGCACTCAAGAATGTGACATATAACGAAAATTACTTTCAGGGGCATTTTCCTGTACGCCCGGTAATGCCTGGTGTGTTAATTACCGAGGCTCTAGCCCAGGCGACAGGTATTCTAGCCTTTGCAAGCTTGGGTGATAAGCCCAACGATAATACCTTATATATGCTTGTTGGTTTGGATGATGTAACGTTTAGGCGTATGGTTGAGCCGGGTGATCAGCTTACTTTACATGTTAAACAAAAGCGTCTGGTACGTAATTTGGGTATTTTTGAATGTGAAGCTCGTGTGGGTGATGAACTGGCTGCCAGAGCAACCATTAAATGTATCGCAAAGGATGTAACCTCATGATTGATGAGCGCGCAGTCATTCATCCAAACGCTAAATTAGGTGAGGGCGTTTCTGTCGGGCCATTTTCAGTCATTGGCGCTGATGTTGAAATTGGTGATCGTACATGGATTGGTCCACATGTGGTCATTAATGGGGCGACACGCTTGGGTGCTGAGAATCGTGTTTTTCAGTTTGCTTCGGTAGGTGAAGCCCCTCAGGATTTGAAATATGCAGGCGAGCCCACACGGCTTGCAATTGGGGATAGAAATACCATTCGCGAGAATTGCACCATTCATCGTGGAACTGCTCAGGGCGATGGCGTAACTTCAATCGGTAGTGACAATCTTTTTATGGCCACGGTGCATGTTGCTCACGACTGTAAGATTGGGAATAATGTCATTATGGCGAATGCGGCATCACTTGCAGGGCATACCATTGTTGAGGATTGGGCAATTCTGAGTGGGTTTTCTGTAGTTCATCAGTTTTGCCGTGTAGGCGCGCATAGTTTTGCCGGTGGTTTTACTAAAATTACCCAAGATATTCCTCCTTATGTCATGGTTGATGGTGCGCGCGCACGTCCGATTGGGATTAACAAGCATGGTTTGAAACGCCGTAATTTTTCTGAAGAATCCATTCGTGAATTACACCGTGCGTTCAAATTATTAATTAGAAATCGTCCAACCAAAGAAAATTGGGACGAAGCCGAAGAAATGGCTGCAACATGTCACGAAGTGCGTTTGTTTATTGACTTCATTCGTGCGAGTCAACGCGGGATTGTGCGCTAAATCATGAATATGCAAGATAAAGAAAATACTCGCGTTGAGCGCGATAGTATGGGTGAGCTTCATGTGCCCGTGGATGCGCTTTGGGGCGCGCAAACGCAGCGTGCCGTTGACAATTTTGGTATTGGAATGCGCCCCATGCCGCGTGCGTTTATACGAGCTTTAGGACTGGTTAAAGCTGCGTGTGCCAAGGTTAACCACGATTTAGGTTTGCTCGATGCGGAGCGCGCTGAACTAATTGTTTTTTATGCTCTTAAAGTTGCTAAGGGTGATTTTGACCAACATTTTCCTGTTGATGTATTTCAGACGGGTTCTGGTACATCAAGCAATATGAATGCGAATGAGGTCATTGCCCGTTTGGCGAGTACAAGTGGTATTGATATTCATGCCAATGATCATGTGAATATGGGGCAAAGTTCGAATGACGTGATTCCCACGGCTATTCATCTTAGTGCCAGCCTTGAAATAGTCGATCGACTATTGCCTAGTGTTTGTTATTTGCGCGAATGTATTGATCATCGTGCTGAAGAATGGAGTGAGATCGTCAAAACCGGGCGCACACACTTGATGGATGCAATGCCGATGACTTTGGGGCAAGAGCTATCCGCCTGGTCTGCCCAGCTACAGCTGGCTGAGCAGCGCTTGGGCGATAGTCTGGTTCGCTTAAAGCATCTGGCGCAAGGCGGTACGGCGGTGGGTACCGGTATTAACGCCCCGGAGAACTTTGCTTCGCTTGTATCTGCAAAGCTCTCCGAGCTGACGGGTGTAGCGTTTGTGCCAATGGACAATCTTTTTATGAGCCTGTCGAGTCAAGAAACATCCGTCGAAGTGTCGGGACAGGTGCGAGCTCTGGCTGTTGCGTTAATGAAAATAAGCAATGACTTGCGTTGGATGAATTCTGGACCACTGGCCGGTTTGGGTGAAATTTCACTGCCTGCGCTGCAGCCGGGTAGTTCGATTATGCCGGGTAAAGTTAATCCGGTTATACCCGAGGCGGTTGCTATGGCGTGTGCTCGCGTCATGGGGCATGACGTGAGCATAGCGATTGCCGGACAGTCTGGGAATTTTCAGCTTAACGTGATGCTTCCTTTGATTGCGGACAGTCTGCTTGATTCAATAAGCTTGATGTCAAATGCCTGCATGAGTTTGGCCGATCAGGTTATTAATGGAATGCAGGTTAATCTGACAAAACTTAATACCGCCTTGCATCGCAATCCAATTCTAGTTACCGCGCTTAACCCTGTGCTTGGTTATGAAAAAGGTGCAGCCCTTGCCAAGCGTGCTTATGCGGAAGGGCGTACCCTGCTTGAAGTCGCGTTGGAGGAAACGGATCTGGATGAAAGCACCCTGCGTCGTTTATTGGATCCATCGGCGCTCGCACGTGGCGGCCTTCAACCGGGGATGAAGGGCTCTGGTGGGTAATCAGCTGTGTAAGCTTGCTGAGAACCGCCTTGTTTTTTTAATGGAAGCTCAGTTTTTGTCGCTGATTTTACCTAAGGCACAACTTACGAATGACGTTGCCTTTGAACCAAACGCCTGCAATCCTTCTTGGGTACCTTTTTCGGGGTAGCCCATGGCATTCAATGCCTCAATGACTTGGGCGCGTATATCGTGCTCCGCTGTAATGAGTACGTTCTCACCTTTAATATCCACTTCTACAGTTAATAAGTGTGGGATTTTGGTTAAACGTTGGCGAATGCTGTTGGCGCAACCGCCGCATTTGATGTTATCGACTGAGATCAGGATGTCCATGTTAGTCACCTCTGTAATGGATGGTTGCGCTGTTTCAGCTGTAGAATAGCGCATCATTTGCTTTAACGAATCGAGAAATCATTATGCCTATCTATCGCTCACGTACTACGACTCATGGCCGCAATATGGCGGGTGCACGTGCCTTGTGGCGCGCGACGGGCATGAAAGATGGTGATTTCGATAAGCCAATTATTGCCATTGCCAACTCATTCACTCAGTTTGTGCCAGGGCATGTACATCTTAAGGACATGGGGCAGCTTGTTGCGCGCGAAATTGAAAAGGCCGGGGGTGTTGCGAAGGAATTCAACACGATTGCGGTCGATGATGGTATCGCTATGGGGCATGGCGGTATGTTGTACTCCTTGCCTAGCCGCGATTTGATCGCCGATTCGGTCGAATACATGGTTAACGCCCATTGCGCCGACGCGCTAGTGTGTATATCCAATTGCGACAAAATCACGCCAGGCATGCTGATGGCGGCTCTGCGTCTGAATATCCCGGTTATTTTTGTGTCCGGCGGGCCGATGGAGGCGGGTAAGACCGCGCTTGCGGGTAAGGTCATCAAACTTGATTTGGTGGATGCCATGATCGAGGCTGCGAATCCTAAAACCTCGGATGCCGATGTTGCGCAAATTGAGCGCTCGGCATGCCCGACTTGCGGTTCGTGCTCTGGAATGTTTACAGCCAACTCGATGAATTGCCTGACCGAAGCGCTTGGGCTTTCTTTGCCAGGAAATGGCTCGCTGTTGGCAACCCATGCGGATCGTGAGGATTTGTTTTTGGAGGCTGGACGCACGATTGTCGATATTGCCCGTCGTTATTATGAGCGGGATGATGAACGTGTATTGCCGCGTTCCATCGCCACTTTTGAGGCGTTTGAGAATGCCGTGGCGCTGGATATTGCCATGGGCGGCTCCAGTAATACGGTGCTGCATTTGCTGGCCGCCGCGCACGAGGCCAAAGTCGAGTTCACCATGGCCGACATTGACCGCATCAGCCGCAAAGTGCCGCATTTGTGCAAAGTTGCGCCGAGTATCCAGATTTATCACATGGAAGATGTGCATCGTGCGGGTGGCGTGTTTGGCATTCTTGGCGAACTTGATCGTGCTGATTTAATCCACACTGGCTGCCATACCGTACATGCGCCGACCATGGGGGAGGCGCTTGATCAGTGGGATATTGCCCGTCCGACGGTGAATGAGATTGCTAAAATCCGCTTCCTCGCGGGGCCTGCCGGCATTCCGACGCAGACCGCATTCAGTCAAGCCACACGCTGGCCGAGTCTTGATCTTGACCGCGCGCACGGTTGTATCCGTGATCTTGCTCATGCCTATAGCCAGGATGGTGGTTTGGCGGTGCTTTACGGCAATATCGCGCCGGAAGGTTGTATTGTTAAAACCGCCGGTGTGGATGCGGAAAGCCTAAAATTTACCGGGCCAGCGCGCATTTTTGAAAGCCAAGATGCCGCTGTTGAGGCGATTCTTGGCGACAAAATCAATGCGGGTGATGTGATTGTCATTCGTTACGAAGGCCCACGCGGTGGACCGGGGATGCAGGAAATGCTCTATCCCACCAGTTATTTGAAGTCGAAAGGCTTGGGTAAAGCTTGCGCCTTGATTACCGACGGGCGTTTCTCTGGTGGCACTTCGGGCTTGTCGATTGGTCACGTCTCGCCCGAAGCGGCAGAGGGTGGTGCGATTGGCCTAGTGGAAGAGGGCGATACGATTGTTATCGACATTCCAAACCGCACGATTGATTTTTCCGTGAGTGATGAGGAGATCCATCGCCGTCGTGAGTCGATGGAAACGCGGGGCATCCACGCTTGGCACCCCGTGGCACGTGAGCGCGAAGTCAGCCATGCGTTACAGGCCTACGCTGCCATGACGACCTCGGCTTCACGTGGTGCGGTGCGCGATATTTCCCAGCTCAAGCCGCGCATTGTGCATACGCTTTGATGGCTATGATTGAACGTATCGCTTCTTTTAGACTGAGGCTTCAAGCTGGGCTTGTCCCTTTCGCAGACACGTTGGCGCTAATTGGCGAATTGTATCGTTACACGCCGACGGCGTTTAGCAATGGCCTGGGTGATGATGCGCTTTATAGCCCCGCAGGCAGCAATGAAGGTTCGTGTAAGATTTTTGCCTTTGCACTACAAAATGGCTTCACCCCGGACGAAACTTTGGCCTGTTTTGGCGAGCATTATCAGGCCGTATTGGCCGACCCAGCGGGCACGGGGCATCCGAATATCCGCCTGTTTATGCGTGATGGCTGGGCGGGAATCCACTTCGATGGCGCGCCGCTCGTGTCATAATTGCGTCACTTTTATTTAATCTGTTATTTCTTAATTTTTTTTCGGGAGTTGCGATGTCTGCGATTAAAAAGGTGGTTCTGGCCTATTCCGGTGGCTTGGACACCTCGGTCATTCTCAAGTGGTTACAAGAAGAATATCAATGTGAAGTGGTGACTTTTACCGCCGATTTGGGGCAGGGCGAAGAAGTCGAACCCGCGCGTGCCAAGGCGCAGGCGATGGGCGTGAAAGATATTTTCATCGAAGACGTGCGCGAAGAATTTGTGCGCGATTTCGTCTTCCCAATGTTCCGCGCCAACACGGTGTACGAGGGTGAATACCTGCTTGGCACCTCGATTGCCCGCCCGCTGATTGCCAAGCGTTTGGTGGAAATTGCCAACGAAACCGGTGCGGATGCGATTTCTCACGGCGCGACCGGCAAGGGGAACGACCAAGTACGCTTCGAGCTGGGTGCTTATGCACTCAAGCCGGGTGTGAAGGTGATTGCGCCGTGGCGCGAGTGGGATTTGAACTCGCGCGAAAAGCTGATGAGTTATGCCGAAGCGAATGATATTCCTGTTGATTTTGCCAAGAACAAGAAGAAATCACCATATTCGATGGATGCCAATCTGCTGCACATCTCCTATGAAGGCGGCGGCTTGGAAGACCCATGGTGGGGCGCGGAAGAAAGCATGTGGCGCTGGAGTGTGTCACCTGAAAATGCCCCGGATCAGGCCGAAGAGATTGTGATTGGCTATGAGAAGGGCGATCCGGTTTCCATTAATGGTGAGCGTTTGTCTCCGGCGAATCTGCTGCTCAAGCTGAATCAACTTGGCGGAAAACACGGTATCGGGCGTTTGGATTTGGTGGAAAACCGCTATGTGGGCATGAAATCGCGTGGTTGCTATGAAACACCGGGCGGCACGATCATGCTGCGTGCGCACCGTGCGATTGAGTCGATTACCCTTGATCGTGAAGTGGCGCATTTGAAAGATGAGCTGATGCCGCGCTACGCCAGCCTGATTTACAACGGCTATTGGTGGAGCCCGGAGCGTCGCATGATGCAAACCATGATTGATGCCAGCCAGGAGCGTGTGAATGGCGAAGTACGCTTGCGCTTGTATAAAGGCAATGTGATTGTCGATGGTCGCCGCTCGGAGCGCGATAGTCTGTTTAGTGCGTCGATTGCCACCTTTGAAGATGACCAAGGCGCATACAACCAGAAGGATGCCGAGGGCTTTATCAAGCTCAACGCACTCAGGATGCGCATTGCGGCCGGGCGCGGTTAATTCCGCTGCTCGCTAAGTCATTTGTCTAGCCCGCATCCTGCGGGCTTTATTTTGTGGGGGGATTTAAGCATGAGAATTTTGCACACCATGTTGCGCGTGGGCGATTTGGAACGCTCGATTGCGTTTTATACCGAGGTATTAGGAATGCGTTTGATGCGGCGCAAAGAATATCCAAGCGGCGAATTTACCTTGGCGTTTTTAGGCTATCAGGACGAATCCGAAGCCGCCGCGCTTGAATTAACCTACAACTGGGGCGTGACGCAGTATGAGATGGGCAATGCTTACGGGCATTTGGCGCTAGAAGTGGACGATGTTTATGCAGCGGTCGAGGCCATTCGTGCGCGTGGCGGCAAAATTCTGCGCGAGGCGGGGCCGATGAATGCGGGTTCAACAATCATTGCTTTTGTCGAAGATCCGGACGGCTATCAGATTGAGTTGTTGGCGCCCAAGGTTTGAGCGTGCTGCTTGTCGAAATTTATCTCTAAAATTATCAGTAGAAAAATCGGATGCTAGGCAGGAACTTAGCGTTTCTTCCTTCTGTCACGCACAGACTTTTCCACAGAAAATGTGGATGACTTTTGAGTTCGGATCAAAAATTTAGTCCACAAGTGTTGTCAAGGCCTTGACAGTGCTAATTGCAGGATTTTCTCTACGGAGCTTTGCCTGTAACCTATTGATTTTATTTGTTGAATTGTGGTTTGGTTGTTTTTTAACCAGATCTTCAGCAGCCCTTTTCTGATGCGGGTTGGCAAGGTTTTCAACGAGCTTATCCACAGCTTCATCCACGCCAAATGTGTGAAAAAAACCATCCGATACTTTGCTTAAAAACTTTTAATGTCCTCATTCGATTTCACTCAAATAAACCTACCCATCGTTGAGGCTCTACCTCAAATACGTCAGGCGCTAGAGCAAAAAAAACTGCTTGTGCTGGAGGCTGCTCCGGGTGCGGGGAAAAGTTCACTGGTTCCCTTAGCTTTGCTTGGTCAAACTTGGCTGGGGATGCAAAAGATACTGATGCTGGAGCCGCGCCGGATTGCGGCACGCGCCACGGCAGAGCGCATGGCGGGCTTGCTTGGGGAACGCGTCGGCGAAACGGTCGGTTATCAAATGCGCATGGAGCGGCGCGTGTCGCCATCAACCCGGGTTGTGGTGGTGACTGAGGGCATTCTGACCCGCATGTTGCAGGATGACCCCGCGCTTGAGGGCGTGGGTGCTGTTATTTTTGATGAATTTCACGAGCGCAGTGTGCAGGCTGATTTGGGGCTGGCCTTGTGTTTGCAAGCGCAGCAAACCCTGCGCGACGATTTGCGCCTGCTGGTGATGTCCGCCACGCTGGATGGCGTGGGTCTGTCCGAGCGTCTGGATGCAGCGGTGGTGCAAAGTGCTGGCAGAGTGTTTCCGGTGGCGGTGCATTACCTGCCGCCCGCGCGCGGCCTAGGACTGGAGGCGCATGTCGCTGTGGTAGTTAAACGTGCGCTGAGTGAGGTTGAGGGTGATGTGCTGGTGTTTCTGCCCGGCAAGCGCGAGATTCAGCGTGCGGCGCAAGCTTTAGCGGCGCAGGTTTTGCAGGCGGTGGATGTGTTGCCGCTGCATGGTGAACTGGAGCTCAAGGCGCAACATGCGGTGCTCAGCCGTGATGCTTCACGCCGTCGGGTGATTTTGGCGACCAATATCGCGGAGACCAGCTTGACGATTGAGGGTGTGCAGGCCGTGGTGGATAGTGGGCTGGTGCGCATGGCTCAGTTTGACCCCGCCACAGGCATGGCTCGCCTGGTGACGCAAAAAATCAGCCGGGCGAATGCCGAACAACGGCGCGGACGTGCCGGGCGTTTGAGTGCGGGCGTGTGTTATCGGCTGTGGGGCGAAAGCGAGCATAACGCCCTGATGCCGCAGGCCGAGCCAGAAATACAGCGCGCCGACATGGTGCCCTTGGCGCTGGAATTAGCAGCGTGGGGCGCGTCGGCGGATGAGCTTTTTTGGCTTGATGCGCCATCAAGGGCTCAGCTCGCGCTGGCGCAGCAAACCTTGCACGCCCTCGGCGCGCTGGACACCCATGGGCGTATCACGGTGCATGGTCGTGAGCTTGCCGCTATGCCGCTGCACCCGCGTTTAGCGCATGTGTTGCTGCGTGGGGCAGCGTTTGGACATGCGCGTTTGGCCAGTGAGATTGCCGCTTTGCTCTCGGAGCGCGACCTTTTGCGCGGGCAGACCGTGCGGGTGCATAGCGATCTGGTATTGCGGCTTGACGTGTTGCGTCACGGCAAGGCAGCCCTGTCGGCCATGTATCACAGTGGGCTTGAAGTGGACGAGGCGGCGCGAGCGCAGGCACGACGGGTGGTTGATGACCTGGCACGGCGGCTTGCATCGCCACCAACGCAGGCGCATCACCATGAACAGGACATGATCGGCGTGTTGGTCGCGCTGGCTTATCCTGAACGGCTGGCCAAAGCAGCAGGCGAGGGGCGTTTTGTGCTGGCCAGTGGGCGCGCAGGGCAGCTTGATCGCCTCGATGTGTTGGCGCAAGAGCCTTGGTTGGCGGTGGCGCATGTGGGCTTGAATGACGCGCAGAGCGGCAACGCACGGGTGTTTTTGGCGGCGAAAATCAGTCTGGCTGCGATTGAACAGCATTTTGGCGAGCAGATTACGTCTGAGCAGCGTGTGGAGTGGGATGCACGCGCCGACGCGGTGAGCGCACGCGCCCAGCGTCGTCTGGGCAGTCTTTTGCTGGAAGACAAGCAGCTCTCTAACGTACCTGCCGAGGCCATGCAGGCCGCATTACTGCAAGGCATACGCGCCGCTGGCGTGGGCTGTCTGCCTTGGCACGAGGCGCACCAACAATGGCGCGGGCGGGTCATGTTGCTGCGCCGTGTTATGGGTGAAGCGTGGCCGGATGTATCGGACGAAGCGCTACTGGCCGGGTTAGATAATTGGCTTGCACCGTTTGTGCAGGGCATGAACCGGTTGGCGCACCTGGAACGGCTTGATATGAATATGGCCTTGCGCGCAATGCTTGATTGGTCGATGCAGGCTGAACTCGAACGCCTTGCTCCCACACATTTGAGCGTACCCAGCGGCTCACAGATTGCCCTGGACTACGCGCCGATCATGGAGGGCGCGGCGCAGCCAGTGCTGGCCGTCAAATTGCAGGAACTTTTTGGTCTACACGATACGCCGCGTGTGCTTGAAAGTCGGGTGGCCGTGATGATTCACCTGTTATCCCCGGCGAAAAAACCACTGGCCGTGACCCAGGACTTGGCCAGCTTCTGGCGCGGCGCGTATCAGGATGTACGCAAGGACATGCGCGGCAAGTATCCGAGACACCCCTGGCCGGAAGACCCGCAAAATGCCGTGCCGACCAAGTTGACGAAA
>DYLI01000148.1 GCA_020722165.1 Halothiobacillus neapolitanus
GCGATGCGGGAGATGATGCAGTGATGCACACCGTCACGGCGATGAGCGCCCAGTACGTCATGCCCAAAATTGCGGCGGATATTCGCGCATTACTGGCCGAGGGTGATGTTTCGGTGAGCGTGAAGCCGCAAACCAAAAGCCGAGACGTGGAGAAAAAGTATCACGCGATGATTGCCGATATTTCCAAGCAGGTTACGTTCTACGGAAAAACAAAGTACGACGCGGATGTTTGGAAGGCGTTGCTCGTCGAACAGTTTGCCCAAGACCGCGCAGAAATGGGCGAGCCGTTGCGCCACCCGGCACGCAAGATCACCAGCATGGACGGACACCGCATTATCACGGTGCGCCCAAGCACCACCCAGTTCAGCAAGAAGGAAGCGCGTGATTTTGTCGAGTTTCTGTACGCACAAGGCGCGGATATGGGCATCACATGGAGCGACCCGGAGATTGCATCGTGGGAGGCGCTGAATGACCGCTAATGAGCGTTTGCATTTATCCCGCGTTGCCGCCTTGGGCTGCATCGTGTGCCGCAATCTGGGTTATGGCATGACCCCGGCAGAGGTGCATCACATTCGCACCGGGCAAGGACTCAAGCGAGCCAGCCACTTTGAGACGCTGCCGCTATGCCATGCTCACCACCGCACCGGCGGCTATGGCGTGGCCTTCCACGCGGGGAAAGAAGCGTTTGAAGCCAATTACGGAACCGAACTTGAACTTTTGCAGCAAACCCGCGAGGTGATTGATGAAATCGACAGATACGCATAGCAACGCGGCCATTGCTCAGCTTGTGAGCGAGCGCCTGGCCAACGCACGCGCCTTATGCGGATTGAAACTAGTGGAGGCCTCCGAGCGCATGGGGTACACCAACGCCAGTGGTCTGTACAAGCTGGAGAGTAACCCGCCATCTATTCAGCTTTGGGCGATTGTGAAAGCCGCAAGGGTGTACGAGGTATCGACCGATTATTTGCTTGGTCTGACCGACGATTGGGAGGCCGACGAGCGGATGCTGGAGCGGCAAGGCGCGAACTGGGTCTATGAGGCATGGGAAGAGGCAAGAAAACGCGACATTGAGGCTATGGCGAAACTACAGACGCAAATCATCGAAGTCGTGCGACTCGCTAAGCCGCTTGCGAATGCCGCCATTGCTGCGGATTTTGAAGATGAGCAGGCGCGCAAAGTGGATAACGATGGTGTGCGTGAGTTCCATCGTGAGCGTAGGCGTTCAAGCATTCAGCAGGCGGCTAAATATGCCAAGACGCTGCGCAATCTGTTGATTAAGTCCGGCATGTTCGACGATAAGCACCGTGGGCAGTTGGTGATTGATGTGGTGGCTGCGGCAAGGGTTGATGCGTGATTCAGAAGCAGAAGCGCCCCAGTAAAGAGGTTTGGGCAAAGGCGCGGGAGGTTTGGGAGGCTGATCCAAGGCCGGGCTATGCGTGGTTGATTGAGCAGGTCGGGCTTGGGGTGTCTGACGAGGCGGTTAGAAAGCGGGCGATAAGCGAAGGATGGGCGAAAGCTGAAACGCTCGAAGGGATGCGGATTAAGGCGCATCGAGCCGCTGATAAAAAGTTGGCGGCGCGTGAAAAAGTTGGATCAAAAGTTGGCGAACCAACTTTTTCAAATGAACTCGAAGCCGCCATTGACCATCGTGCTGCGATTATCGACCAGCAGCGCGGGGATTGGGCGGAGTTCAGGGAGCTGTTCCCTATGGCTGATTTGAAGAACGACCCGGATAGGGCGAAGACGGCGGACATCGTGGCGAAGGTCTATATGACGGTGCAGATGGGCGAGCGCAAGACGTGGGCATTGGACGAGCAACCGCCCGAACAGCAAAAAGGCGGGGCAACCGAGCAGCTTGTGAACGCAACCATATTGGCCGTGTGCTCCAAAGCTGAAACGGCAAAAGTGAAACGGCTGGCTGATATTGAAGCCAAGGCTGAGGTGATTGAGGTGATTCGTGAGACTGACTGAAGACCCGCGCTGGCTTGGGTTTGTGAAAAGATATTGCAACAGCCTGCCCGCGTTTATGGCGGTGGTGATTGGGCGTGAACCGACATGGCAGCAGCTTGAGCTACTGGAAGCCGTCACGCCGCCGGGCAGTCGGGTGTCGGTGCGCTCAGGCCACGGCACGGGCAAGAGCGCTAGCCTGGCCTGTGTGGCGCTCTGGCATTTGCTGTGCTTCCCGAAGTCCAACACGATGATTACCGCGCCGAAAATAGAACAGGTGCGCAACGTCGCTTGGAAGGAAATGGCGGACGCGGTGGACTTAATCCGCCAAGGCGTTGAGGGTTGGATTGCTGACTATATCGGCTTTGAAACCGAGCGCATTTACATCAAGCACTACAAGCAGCAGTGGTTTATCTTTGCCAAGACCGCGCCAAGAGGCAGCCCTGAGAATCTGGCAGGGATGCACCGTGATTGGTACATGGTGATTGCCGACGAAGCATCAGGTATCCCTGACCCGAATTATGCCGTGATGACGGGCGCATTGACGGACGCACGTAACCGCATGGTGATGTTTTCGCAGCCAACACGCCCCAGCGGGTTCTTTTACGACACTCATCACAAGCTGGCAAAGCATAACGGCGGGGTGTGGACAAGTCTGTGCATGGATTCACGCCATAGCCCGCTGGTATCGCTGGATTTTGTCGAAGAAAAACGCGACGAATACACCGAGGAAGAGTTCACCATCAAGGTGCTGGGTGAGTTCCCGGAAACGCGGGATGGGTATCTGCTAGGCCGTCCCCATGCCGAGGCGTGTTTTGGTCGTGTGGCAGTGCAGCCGGATGAGCCGCATGGCTTCCTGATTGCGGTGGACGTAGGCGCGGGCGAGTACCGCGATAAATCGGTCGCTGTCTTGGCACGGGTCACGGGGCATGGTGAATACGGCGCAGATGCGCGGCGCGTGCAGGTGCTTGATGTACCCGTATTCAGCAACACGCGCAACCTGCAAGGATTGGCTGGGGATGTGTTTGTTCTGGCAAGCGAGCTGGAATCAGCGGGCGTGTTGGTGGATGCTGGCGGCATGGGGGTTGCAGTATGTCAGTCGCTGGAAGATAAGGGTTTGCCGGACGTGCGCCGGGTGAAATGGGGCGCGCCATGCTTCCAGAACCGCAACCGTGAGCGCTATTTCAATCTTCGCGCTCAAGCGATGGTGGCTGCGTCAAGGGCTGCGAAAGAGGGCAGGCTGGGCATTGCGGGGGGGCGCTGGCAACGGGAGCTGCTCGACCAAATGAGCCGCATCCCCTATACCTACGACGAAAAAGCGCGGTATGTCATCGAACGCAAGGACGAGATGCGCAAGGCCGGGCTGCCCTCACCGGACGTGTGGGATGCAATCTGCTTTCTGTTTTTGGAAGGAGCGCATTATACGCAGCGCGAGAACCTTGATGCGCAGTCCGGCATGTCGCCGGGTGAGCGTATGGCGGCGATGGCCGATGCGCTGTTTGCGGATGTTTGAACTATCAATTTGTTTTGAGTTGATAG